>NZ_RZPQ01000590.1:0-3724 GCF_003999135.1 Mesorhizobium sp. M7A.F.Ca.CA.004.06.1.1
GGTCTCGGCAGCCAGCGCGCCATCGACGGCAATCTGATCGTGCCGGACGAGAACATCTCGCTGCGCGACGGCGCCGTCAGCCCGTGGGCGAAATCGACGTCCCCCTATTACGCGCAAACGCTGGAAGCGCTGGGCAAGGCCTATGGCTTCAAGCTTGGCGACAAGTTCAAGGATTTGTCCGAAGAGGCCAAGGAAGCTATCCTGCACGGCACGGGTGAGCGCGAAATCACCTTCCAGTATGATGACGGCCTGCGCTCCTACAAGACCACCAAGACCTTTGAAGGCGTCATTCCCAATCTCGAGCGGCGCTGGAAAGAGACCGAATCCGCCTGGATGCGTGAAGAGATCGAGCGCTTCATGTCGGCCACGCCCTGCCCGGCCTGCAAGGGGTATCGGCTGAAGCCGGAGTCGCTGGCGGTGAAGATCGCAGGCAGACATATCGGCGAAGTCACCGAGCTTTCCATCCGCAAGGCCGACCAGTGGTTCACCGACCTGCCCGCGTCGCTCAACGACAAGCAGAACGAGATCGCGGTGCGGGTGCTCAAGGAGATCCGCGAGCGGCTGCGCTTCCTCAACGATGTCGGGCTCGACTACCTGACGCTGTCGCGCAATTCCGGCACGCTGTCGGGCGGCGAGAGCCAGCGCATCCGGCTGGCATCGCAGATCGGCTCCGGTCTCACGGGCGTGCTCTATGTGCTGGACGAGCCGTCGATCGGCCTGCACCAGCGCGACAATGCCCGCCTGCTCGATACGCTGAAGCACCTGCGCGACATCGGCAACACGGTGATCGTCGTCGAGCATGACGAGGACGCCATCCTGCATGCCGACTATGTCGTCGACATGGGTCCGGCCGCCGGCATCCATGGCGGCGAAATCATCGCCCAGGGCACCCCGCAGCAGGTTATGGCCAATCCCAATTCGATCACCGGCAAATATCTGTCCGGCGCGCTCGAAGTGGCGACGCCCGGCGTGCGGCGTGAAGCGAAGAAGAACCGCCGCCTGAAGATCGTCGGCGCGCGCGGCAACAATCTGAAGAACGTCACCGCCGAAATACCGCTCGGCACCTTCACCGCCGTCACCGGCGTGTCGGGCGGCGGCAAGTCGACCTTCCTGATCGAAACCCTGTTCAAGGCTGCCTCGCGCCGCATCATGGGCTCGCGCGAGCACCCGGCCGACCACGACCGCATCGAGGGCCTCGAATTCCTCGACAAGGTCATCGACATCGACCAGTCGCCCATTGGCAGGACTCCGCGTTCGAACCCCGCCACCTATACCGGCGCCTTCACGCCAATCCGCGACTGGTTCGCCGGCCTGCCGGAGGCCAAAGCGCGCGGCTACCAGCCCGGCCGCTTCTCCTTCAACGTTAAGGGTGGCCGCTGCGAAGCCTGCCAGGGCGACGGCGTCATCAAGATCGAGATGCACTTTTTGCCCGACGTCTACGTCACCTGCGACGTCTGCCACGGCAAGCGTTACAACAGAGAGACGCTCGACGTCGTGTTCAAGGGCAAGTCGATCGCCGATATGCTCGACATGACGGTCGAGGAAGGCGTCGACTTCTTCGCCGCCGTGCCCGGCGTGCGCGACAAGCTCGACACGCTGAAGCAGGTCGGCCTTGGCTACATCCATATCGGCCAGCAGGCGACGACGCTGTCAGGCGGCGAGGCGCAGCGCATCAAGCTGGCCAAGGAACTGTCGCGCAAGGCAACTGGCAAGACGCTCTATATCCTCGACGAGCCGACCACCGGCCTGCATTTCCACGACGTCGCCAAGCTGTTGGAAGTGCTGCATGAACTGGTCGACCAGGGCAACACGGTGGTGGTCATCGAGCACAATCTCGAAGTGATCAAGACCGCCGACTGGGTGCTCGACCTCGGCCCCGAAGGCGGCGACGGCGGCGGCGAACTGGTTGCCTCCGGCACGCCGGAAGCGATCGTGCGCGAGAAGCGCAGCTACACCGGCCAGTTCCTCAAGGAGCTTCTGGAGCGGCGCCCCGGAGGCAAGCGCGAAGCGGCGGAGTGATCGGACCGGTTGGCGCCTGGAGAGCTTTTGAATGAAAATCAGAAGAGCGCTTGCCGGTGATCTCCAAACCGTCGTCTCGCTGACGCAAGCGGCCTATGCGCCTTACACTGCACTGTTAGGCGCACCGCCGATCCCAGTCACCGAGGACTACGCGCCGCGCATCGCGCGTGGTGAGGTGTGGGTGTTGGAAAGTGGCGGCGGACTTGCCGGACTGATCACGCTGGAACGGCATGACGACCACGCGATGATCTTCTCCGTCGCGGTCTCTCCTGACTTTCAGGGCAAGGGCTTCGGCATTGCGCTGCTGAAACACGCGGATGAGCTGACCCGTCTCTGGGGCCTGCCCGAGGTGCGGCTTTACACCAACGCCAGGATGGAACGGAACATCGCGCTCTATCTGGCCTATGGTTTCCACGAAACGGGTCGCCGGCCCAATCCCTACCGGCCGGGATGGGTGCTGGTCGACATGGCGAAATCGGTCCACGAGAGCACAGCGGCCTGATTTCTGAACTTGGGAGGATGACAATGAGCACATCGGGAACGATCCGCGCCGGCATGGGCGGCTGGACCTTTGAGCCTTGGGATACGTCCTTCTATCCCGACAAGCTCTCCAAGGCCAAGCAGCTGAACTACGCCACTCGCCAGGTGCCGAGCATCGAGGTCAACGGCACTTACTATTCCAGCTTCAAGGAACCGACCTTCGTCAAATGGGCCAACGAGGCGCCGGACGGTTTCGTGTACTCGCTAAAGGGCAACCGCTTCGTCACCAACCGGCGCGTGCTGGGCGAGGCCGGCGAATCGATGACGCGCTTCCTCGGCTCGGGCGTTGCCGCACTCGGGGAAAAGCTCGGGCCGATCCTGTGGCAGTTCGCGCCGACCAAGAAATTCGATCCGGACGATTTCGAAGCCTTTTTGAAACTGCTGCCGGAAAAGCAGGACGGCGTTGCGCTGCGCCATGCGCTCGAAGTCCGCAACGACAGTTTTGTCGTGCCGGAATTCGCAGCACTTGCCCGAAAATACAAGGCCGCGATCGTCTACGCCGACCATGCCAAATATCCCGATATCGCCGACGTCACCGCCGATTTCGTCTACGCCCGGCTGCAGACCGGCAGCGATGACAATCCCGACTGCTACACGCCGAAAGGCCTCGATGAATGGGCCGCGCGGGTAAAGATCTGGGCGCAAGGCAAGCAGCCGGCCGACCTGCGGCGCGCCGACCCCGCCACCGATGCGCCGGTCAAGCCGCGCGACGTGTTCGTCTACTTCATCACGGAGGGCAAGGTGCGCGCGCCGTTCGGCGCCATGGCACTGATGAAGCGGGTGGACCAGGATCTGTCGGTGCCCTGACGCTGCGGAATCATGGCATCTTCGCCATCGTCGTAACCTTATCGATACCTCCTTGCTGCATGAATCCAGCTGAACCAGTCGCAAATCTGGGCCGCCGCGGGCAAGGACGAGGGGCATGTCGCTCGACTACACTTCACTTCTGCTGGCTGTCGGTTTTTCCGCTGCCTGCCTGAGCCTGACCTTGTTTGGCATGTGGCTGACCGCTCGCTCGGAAAAGTTCCTGCTGACATGGGCGGTCAGCCTGGTGTTCGTGGTCGGCGATATTTTTTTCTATGACGCCTATATCGATATGCCCGGGCGCCTGCTGGGCATCGCCACGCTGGCTTTCCTCCTGCTCGGTTTCTCGACAATGCTGGGC
>NZ_RZPQ01000591.1:0-3718 GCF_003999135.1 Mesorhizobium sp. M7A.F.Ca.CA.004.06.1.1
TGCCTAGACGGTCCGCGTACGAAAACTGCCTCTAGAGAACGATGACCTTGGCGCCGACCGAGGCGCGGTCATAGAGGTCGATAATGTCCTGATTCATCAGGCGGATGCAGCCAGACGACATCGCCTTGCCGATCGAATTCCACTCCGGGCTGCCATGCAGGCGATAGCCTGAATCACCGCCCTTGTTGAACAGGTACATGGCGCGCGCGCCGAGCGGGTTCTTCAGGCCCGGCTGCATGCCGCCGGCAAACTTTTCCAATTCCGGCTGGCGCTGGATCATCTGCCTCGGCGGCGTCCAGGTCGGCCATTCGCGCTTGAGCGCAATGTGGGCGGTGCCATGCCACTCGAAGCCCTCGCGGCCGACGCCGATGCCGTAGCGAATGGCCCTTCCGTCGCCCTCGATGAAGTAGAGGAACTTGTTCTGCGTATCGACGATGATCGTGCCCGGCTTTTCCGGGCTGTCGTAGTTCACTTCCTGCCGATGGTACTTCATCGGCACTTTCTCGATCGGGATGCGCGGCAGCTGATAACCTGCGTCGGTGACCGCGCCGTAGTTGTTGGAGAATATCTGCGAGCCGATGGTGCTGCAACCGGCGATAGCAGTGGAGAGCGCCAGTGCGGCGATGATTGCAAACGACTTCATGCGCATCAGGTGATCCGGTGCCCCGCCCAACTTCGGCGGCACGAGTCGGCCGCTCTCTCATCATCATTCATGCTGGCATTTGCTTTGCTTGCCAAGCGCGCGATGCCTATATGCCTGCCTTGACGTACCGGTAAGCGTATCACTATGGCATTTTGGCAACAGGACTCACAGGATTGTGAAGCAAATTCAAGGGGCCTGCTCCATGGGCTCCTGGAAATCGAGGAGAACCGTCATGAATGTCGGTGACGCCGCCCACCGCTCCGGCCTGCCGGCCAAGACCATCCGCTACTATGAAGAGATCGGCCTGATCGCCCCGGCGCGCGCCGCCAACGGCTACCGCGATTATTCCGGAGACGACATCCACCGGCTGGCCTTCCTGCGCCGCGCGCGCAATCTCGGCTTTTCCATCGACGATTGCCGCCAGTTGATGGCGCTTTACCAGGATCGCAGCCGCGCCAGCCAGAACGTGCGCGAAATTGCCGCCGCCCATGTCACGGCGATCGAGGAGAAAGTGCGCGAGCTGCAGTCGATGCGCTCGACGCTGCAGAAACTGATCCATGCCTGCCACGGCGACGAAAGGCCGGATTGTCCGATCCTTGATGACATGGCGGGGGCGGCGTTGCCCAGCGACAAGGTCGCCTCTGCGCCTGCATAATGACTCTACGTCGACGAGGCCCGACGCCTGGTCGACTCCTGCCGGGAGGACATCCGCAATGGTCTCGATGACCGTCGAACTGCGCAATGTGGAGGACACGCAAGCCGCCATGGGCTGGGCCGGCGGCCACACGATCATCGTCGACCGGCCCGAAGGCAAGGCCGGCGGCATGGGCCTGTGCTTCAATGGCGGCCAACTGCTCGCCCTGGCGATCGGCGGCTGCTTCTGCAACGACCTTCGCTACGTCGCCGAGGAAATGGGTGTAACGCTCAACAAGATCGCGGTGACCGTCACGCTGAACCTCGAAGGCAAGCCTTTGCTCGCGACCTCGTCAATCATGAAGGTTTCATGCACGACACTGGACGGCTCCGACCCGGCGGAGATCATCACAAGGGCCGCGGCGATTTCCACGGTCAGCAACTCCCTGCGCCAGGGCGTGCCGGTGAGCATTGAAACGGACGCAACGGCGACCGGCTTGTCGGAGGAATGATCCCTGGGAACAGGCGCATTTGGCCGCGTGGATTGTCAGAGACCGCTAAAAAGATCCGCCGCCGGCACGGCAGGGGGATTGACCCAATTTTCTTCGGCATCTGGGCGCGTCAATCTGCCGCTCTATGTCTTCCCTTGTCGCAATGATCAACGATGGAGGTTGGCATGGATCGGCGATTGTTTCTGACTGGAATGCTTGGGCTTGCAGGGGCTGCGACCGTCGTCGCAATCGCGCGTCCTGCCACCGCCCTGGCCGGCATCCCTGATACGGGGCCCGGCATTCTCGATGAGCTCGACAAACCATCCGACGACATTCTCGGCCCGGATGGTCCCGATGTTCAGGACGGCGTCGAGTTCGTGCGGCACCGCAGATGGCACCGCCGCCGTCGCCGACGCGGGTGGAGGCGGGTTTGCCGTCGCTATTGGCGCAATGGTTCTTGGCGCCGCAGATGTTTCCGCAGATCCTTCTGGATCCACTTCTGACGGGATCACCAAACGCGAAGGCTCCGGCATCCGCCGGAGCCTTCGCTATCGCTGCGGGCTTGAATCCAATCGGCAAAAAAGGCCCGCCGCCCCTCGGCAGCGGGCAGGTCCTGGAGTGCCGGGGGATCAACCCGGCATGGGATCAACGAGCGGATCACCGGTTGGTTGCAGGGATCGGCCCGGTAGCCTTCCTTTGGGTGGACCGCCACCGGGCCTGACCGGAGCGGGGTGTATTGGGGGAGCCCCGGCTGCTTCCAAAATATCACCTTTCACTTAAATTAGCTTTAGCTAATTTACAGAAAGCCATGCGCCACCCGCAGATGGGTTGCGCCTTCACGGAAATGTCGAAGTGACGTCTCCCTGCTTATGCAATTCGACATTCGCGGAACTGAAGCGGTTGCATCTGACTTTGGTTGGTAACGCGCAAAGACTTTTTTCTGCTATCTTAGGGTTACTAAATGGAAATTGATCGGCGCGGCATATCAAGTCGATTCGCGCTGACGATCTCTTTGTTTTTCGAGGAACTGCTTGGCGTGTTCCGCCCAATCAGCCGCCGTGACTTTATGCTCCCGAACGGACTTTCTGAAAGCCTTGCGCAGAGCGTCAAGGTCAAAGGCCCATACTTGTTGGCCTTCTTTAGTGTTCGATTTTGCGTCACCCGTCCCCATGGAAGCGACGGTACGCACCGCAAACTCAATCTTTCAAGGATCAATGCCTGACTTCTTTTGGGTATATCCGGGTATATCGAATATACAATCGTCTGCATAAAACAGGTTCAAACCGTGAACAAAATCTGGCATGGTGCCTGGCATGCCGATCATCTCCCCCATCCTCATCAATCCTCTCATCGACGGCCGCCAGTCCGAACGCGCCATGCTGGTGCGGCGCGGCGTACAGCGGCTGCTCATGGATATGGGCGCACATGTGTTGCCCGAACTGTCGCTGGCCACGGGCCGCCGCGCCGACCTCGTCGCGCTGACCCGGCAGGGCGATATCTGGATCATCGAGATCAAATCCTCGATCGAGGATTTCAGGGTCGACCGCAAATGGCCCGACTACCGGCTGCATTCCGACCGCTTCTTCTTCGCCACCCATCCCGGCGTGCCCTCGGAGATATTTCCCCAGGAGTGCGGCTTCATCCTCTCCGACGGCTACGGCGCCGAGATCCTGCGCGATGCGCCCGAGCACCGCATGGCAGCGGCAACGCGCAAAGCGCTGATGCTGCGGATCGCGCGGGCCGGCGCTTCGCGGCTGCTGGCGGCAGAGCTTGCCGGCGTGTCGGTGCCGGCGCTGGAGGGTGAGAGCGAGTAGCGATTGTCCCCCAAGTCCTAAGACTGCCTCTACTCTTCACCGTCCTCCACGCCACCCCTGGCGGGCGCCATGAGCAGCACGGCAGCGCCCAGGATAGCGGCGATGAAGGAACCGGCGAGGATGCCGACCTTGACCGC
>NZ_RZPQ01000592.1:0-3715 GCF_003999135.1 Mesorhizobium sp. M7A.F.Ca.CA.004.06.1.1
GTGATGGTCTCGCCGCGAAACCGGATCGAGCCCGATGTCGGCCGATCCAGCGCCAGGATCATGCGGGCGAGCGTTGACTTGCCGCAGCCGGATCTGCCGACCAGCGCCACTGACTGACCCGGCGCCATCGACAGCGAGACATCGTCGACGGCGCGGATGCCAGGCGCGCGTTTGAACAATGAGGTGCGCCGTCCGGGATAGTCGCGTGTCACGCTTTCGACCTGAAGCAAAGGTCGGCTCGTCTCGATGCCATGCGGCCTGGCGCGCGCCGGCACATGCATCGAGGCCTGCGCCAGCTGGCGCGTGTAGGGATGGAACTGTTCGGACAGCGTGCGCGCAGTGTCGCCGGCTTCCATAACCTCGCCGCGGCGCAGGATAGTGATGCGGTCCGCCATCTCGGTCACCACGGCGAGGTCGTGCGAGATCAGGAGCAGGCCCATGCGGCTCTCGGCGACGAGGTCGCGCAAGAGGTCGAGGATCTGCGCCTGCAGCACCACGTCGAGCGCCGTCGTCGGCTCGTCGGCGACCAGCAGCTTCGGCTTCAGCGCGCAGGCGATGGCGATGACGACGCGCTGGCGCTGGCCACCGGACAGTTCATGCGGATAGCGCGACATTGGGAATTTCGCTTCGGGGAGGCCGACGCGGTCGAGCATTTTTCGCGCCCGGTCTTCGGCCTCGGCGCGGCTGGCCTTGGTGTGCCAGCGTATGCCTTCGGCAACCTGTTCGCCGATGGTCTTGACCGGATTGAGCGCCGTCATCGGCTCCTGGAAGACCATGCCGATGTCGTCGCCGCGCAGCGCGCACATCTGATCCTCGGTTGCCGCGAGGATGTCGATGCCGTCGAATGTGACGCGTCCGGTGGCGCGCGCGGCATGGGGCAGAAGCTGCATCACCGTCAGCGCGGTCATCGACTTGCCCGAGCCGGATTCGCCGACCAAACCCATCACCTCGCCGGGCGCGACGGAAAGCTCCATTCCTTTAAGGATCTGCGTGTCGCCGATGGTCAGCGACAGGTTCTCGATGTCGAGCAGGCTCATCGCTGCCGCCGCGATTTCGGATCGAGGATGTCGGCGATGCCGTCGCCCAGGAGGTTCAGCCCCAGCACGGCGACAACGATCGCCATGCCCGGAAAGATCGCCATCCATGGCGCCACCACCATGCGGGTCTGCGCGTCGAACAGCATGCGGCCCCAGCTCGGCATTGGCGGTTGCGCGCCAAGGCCGAGATAGGAAAGCCCGGCCTCGGCTAGGATGCCCAGCGCGAACTGGATGGTGCCTTGCACCAGGAGCAGCGTGGCGATGTTGGGCAGCACATGTTCGATTGTGATCTGCGTGCTGCTCTTGCCGGCGGCGCGCGCGGCCAGAATGAACTCGCGCGGCCAGATCGCCAGCGCGCCGGCCCGGGCGACACGGGCAAAGACCGGGATGTTGAAGATGCCGATGGCGATGATGGCGTTGATCGCGCCTGGCCCGAAGATGGCGGTGATCATGATCGCCGACAGCAAAGCCGGGAAGGCGAAGACGAGGTCGTTCAGCCGCATCAGTGCCTCGTCGACGAGGCCGCCGCGTGCCGCCGCAAAGGCGCCGAGCGGCACGCCGACCCCCATGCCGATGCCGACCGCGACCAGCGCCACGGCAATCGAATTGCGGGCCCCGACCATGACCATCGACAGAATGTCGCGGCCGAAATGGTCGGTGCCGAACCAGTGCGCCAGCGAGGGTGCCTGCGTCTTGTCCGATATCACCAGTTTGGTGACGTCGTAGGGCGTCCAGCCATAAGAGACTACAGCCATTGCCAGGATCAGCAGCGTGATGACGAAACCGGCCACGAAGGCGGTATTCCTGAACGCCTTGCCCAGGATGTTGCCAAACGTCTCTTCTGACATCTCGATTTGCAGTGTCATTGCCGGCTTCTCAAGCGCGGATCGACAACCGCATAGGAAAGGTCGACGAGGAGGTTGACGGCGATGACGGCGGCGACCAGCAGCATGACGACGCTTTCGACGACGATCAGATCGCGCTGGGTGATGGCCTGGAACACCAGCCTGCCGAGGCCGGGCAGGTAAAAGACATTCTCAATGATGATGGTGCCGGCAAGCAGGAAGGCAAACTGCAGGCCCAGAATGGTCAGCACCGGGATCATGGCGTTGCGCAGTGCATGCCGCCACAAGACTGCGCGATAGGGCAGGCCCTTGGCGCGGGCGGTGCGGATATAGTCCTCGTTCAGCACCTCGATCAGCGCCGAGCGGGTGACGCGCGCCAGGATCGCGGCTTGCGGCAAGGCAAGTGCGACCGCCGGCAGCAGCAGCGATTTCAAGGCTGGCCAGATGCCAGCACTCCAGCCGGGAAACCCACCGGCGGGGACCAGCCGCAGCCAGACGGCGAAGACATAGATCAGCATCAGCGCGAACCAGAAATTGGGCACGGCAACGCCAAGCTGTGCGGCGCCCATGGAAATCGTGTCACCGGCGCGTCCACGCCGGCTGGCGGAAAACAGGCCAACGGGAATCGCGATGATGGTGGAGAGCGCAAGCGCAATCAGCGCCAGCGGCAGCGAGACGGCAAGCCGCTCGCGCACCAGATCGATGACCGGCACCGAATAGGTGTAGGAGCGGCCGAAATCGAGACTGAGCAGGCCGCCGGCCCATTGCAGGTAGCGCAAGGCCAGCGGCGCGTTGAGGCCCATCTGGTTGCGCAGCAGCTCGACCTGATCGGCACTGGCGTTCAGGCCCAGCATCAGCCGCGCCGGATCGCCGGGCAGGATCTCCAGGACGGCGAACACCACCATGGAAGCCAGCACCAGCGTGGCGAGCGCGACGGCGAAGCGTTTTAGGAGGTAGGCGGTCATGGAAGGTGGGGGATCACTCGCTCCACTTCACCTTGGTCAAATCATTGGCCTGGATCGGGGCGTTTTCCCACAGGCCTTGCAGCTTGGCGTCCCAGACGCCGACCTTGGGCAGTTCGTAGAGGAAGCCGACCACGGCATCGTCCGCCAGGATCTTCTGTGCCTGCCCCAGCAATTCCTTGCGCTTGGCTTCGTCGGAGGTGACGCCGAGATCGGCAATCACCTTGTCGAAGGCCGGGTTGTCGTAGTTGAAGTAATAGTCCTTGCGCGAATAGATATCGATGTCGTTGGGCTCGGTGTGGGAGACGATGGTCAGGTCGTAATCCTTCTTGGTGAACACCTGATCCAGCCACTGCGCCCATTCGACCGGGATGATCTCCAGATCGATGCCGACGTCGCGAAGTTGTGAGGCTATGATTTCGCCACCGAGGCGGGCATAGGCGGGCGGCGGCAGTTTCAGCGTCGCCTTGAAGCCGTTTTCGAGGCCTGCCTCTTTCAGCAATTCCTTGGCCTTGGCGACATCATGCTGGTAGCGGCCGGTGAGGTCGACATAATCCTTGCTGGCCGGCGACATGTGCGAGCCGATCGGCTGGCCGAGGCCGGCCGAGGCGCCGTCGATGATCGCCTTGCGATCGAGCGCGTAGGAGATCGCCTGCCTCACCTGCAACTTGTCGAAAGGAGGCTTCTTGTTGTTGATCGACAGGATGGTCTCACCCTCGGTCGAGCCGATCACCACCTTGAAGCGCGGATCGTCCTTGATCTGCGCGAGGCTGTCGGCATCGAAGAACGGGAAAGCCTGGATGTCGCCGGAAAGCAGGGCCGGCACATAGGCCGCGGCATCGGGCACGATGCGGAATTCGGCCTTGTCGAG
>NZ_RZPQ01000593.1:0-3710 GCF_003999135.1 Mesorhizobium sp. M7A.F.Ca.CA.004.06.1.1
GGTCGACAATGCGACATCCTACCTTGTGGATTCACTGTTCCGTCCGGCCGATCCGGGCAGGCTGGCTGCCGCCAATCCGGACAGCGATACCGCCGCGACCGGGCAGGCCTCGCGCATCCTAATCGCCGGTGCGGCGGCAGGCGAGGTTTCGGCAGACGACAAGGCCTATCTGTCGCAACTCGTCGCCGCTCGCACCGGTCTTTCGGAAGCAGATGCCAAGGCGCGGGTGGATGCGATCATCGCCAGGGCTCAGGACGCCAAGGTCAAGGCGCAGGAGGCTGCCGACACCGCCAGGAAGGCTGGCGCTACCTTTGCGCTCCTTGGTGCGCTGTCGCTGGCCATCGGCGCCTTCATCGCCAGTGCTGCCGCGGCCCTTGGGGGCAGGCAGCGCGACGATGAGGAAGCGGTTTTTCTCACCAGCCGCTGAAGCGGCTCAGCATTGAAAAGCAAAAGCCCGGCCTTGCGCCGGGCTTTTGTGTTTGGGTCAGTCGCGCCGTGGCGAAATCAGTGATCCATGGCCTTGACGATTTCCTCGGTCATCTTCTTGGCGTCGCCGAGCAGCATCATGGTGCCGTCCTTGTAGAACAGCGTGTTGTCGATGCCGGCATAGCCGGAGCCGAGCGAGCGCTTGACGAACAGGCAGGTGCGGGCCTTGTCGACATCGAGGATCGGCATGCCGTAGATCGGCGACGACTTGTCGTCGCGCGCGGACGGGTTGGTGACGTCGTTTGCGCCGATGACATAGGCAACGTCGGCCTGCGCGAATTCGGAGTTGATGTCCTCGAGTTCGAACACTTCGTCGTAGGGCACATTGGCTTCGGCGAGCAGCACGTTCATGTGGCCGGGCATGCGGCCGGCGACCGGGTGGATGGCATATTTGACGTCGACGCCATTGGCCTTGAGCTTGTCGGCCATTTCGCGCAGCGCATGCTGCGCCTGGGCAACCGCCATGCCGTAGCCCGGCACGATGATGACTTTCTGGGCGTTCATCATCAGATAGGCGGCATCGTCGGCGGAACCCTGCTTGACCGTGCGTTCGATGCCGTCATCGGCGGCCGCTGCCGTCTCGCCGCCGAAGCCGCCGAGAATGACCGAGATGAAGCTTCGGTTCATGCCCTTGCACATGATGTAAGACAGGATCGCGCCGGATGAGCCGACCAGCGCACCGGTGATGATCAGCGCCAGATTGCCGAGCGTGAAGCCGAGTGCGGCCGCCGCCCAGCCCGAATAGGAGTTGAGCATCGAGACGACGACCGGCATGTCGGCGCCGCCGATCGGGATGATCAGCAGGATGCCGAGCACCAGCGAGGCCGCAACGATCAACCAGAAGACCAGTTTGGACTCGGTGGTGACCAGCCTATTTGTATCACAATAAGAAACACATTAGGTATCACAAAATCGGAAATAGCCGCAAGGCTAATCACTAGCTGTCGAAACTTCTATAGTAAATTCAATAGCTTAGCGAGGAAAGTCGATGGTACCGTTGGCTGGGATCGAACCAGCGACCTCCGGATCCACAATCCGGCGCTCTAACCATCTGAGCTACAACGGCACGTTGCCTGAGCGGATCGAAACAGAAACTCATCCGCCCGCTCTGTCGTTCGGCGATGCGTCCTTACGGGCTTATGGATTCTAATTCAAGGCTTTTGGAAAGCAAAGGTCACTTCCCCACATCGACGCGGCATTTGCCCAGCAAGAAGGCGCAGGCAAGGGCCGGGCGACGGACAAAGAAAAAGGCCGGCGGGAGGAGGTGCCGGCCTTTTCCTGTTACGAGCCAGCGGGAGGAGGTGCTGGCTGGTCACCCGGGGAGCAGAGGGAGGAGGTTCCACTCACCGGGTATTCCTTGATGGCTGCTATCATACACCTGATCGTTTTTAAGAAAATGCGACCTTTTGTTGCATCTTCAGATCATGCGCAAATGTTAGGCAACCTTGATTTCCTTCATCGCCTTCTCGAAGGCGGTCTTGATCGGCTTGGAGACGTCCTCGGCCGCCTTGGAGGCAACGGCCTGGAAGTCCTTGGCCTGCTCGACGGTCGATTCGACGCGCTTGCGCAGGAAGGCGGTCTGCAGCTCGACGACTTCCGACAGCGACTTGGCGCCGATCAGGGCTTCGAGGTGGGAAAAGCCGGCCTCGGCATTGGCACGCAAAGCGGAGATGGTCTTGAGCGACAGGTCGTTGGAAACGGTCTTGGCGTTCTCGTAGGTCGACTCCAGAGCCTTCTGGGTCTCCTCGGCGCCGGTCTTCAGCTTGGCATAGGCCTCTTTCGACTGCTCAACGCCCTTTTCGGCGAAGGCGCGCATCTGGTCGGTGGCCTTGGAAGCGTCGAAGCTCGGGAATTCAACGTTTTCGATCGTCTCGGCGGTCTTGGTCCTGGACATTTTCCATCCTTTTCAGCGGCAGCGGCTTTGACAGAAAGCCGTCTCGTTCCTGTATGATGGCAATATAAAGGCAAATTTTGTGCGTTGCAATATCTTTGTTGCAGTGCACCATAAATTTCTTTTGGGCCGTTAACCAAGAGCCCAGATTCCAGCCTTTGCACGTTCTGGCTTGTGGACCTTCGCGCCTCCGGCTTTTATTAACAAAGCGTTAACTGCAAAATCGCCGCTCCGTGAGGTCCGCCAAGCGCATGCCGTCCGAATATTCCTTCCTCGATGTCGCCGTGCTCGACGCGGTCCGCCAGCGCTTTGCGGCAGGCGACGCGATCGCGATCCTGTCGGCGGATCTGGAGCAGGTGATCTGGGCCAACGGGCCAGGAGCCGCGATGTTCGGTTATCCCGACATCGAGGCGATCATCGGCGCCTCGGCGCAGTTGCCCGTGATCGCCAGGCGCCAGATCATGGCGACCAGCGGATTTCCCGAGATTGGCAGTGACCGCGCCATCATGGTGCGGCTGGCGACCGGCATGACCAGCCGCGCCGTCGGCTTCCTGGCCAGTGCGGTGACCATGCCGGACGCCGAAAAGGCGATCATGCTGGCAGTGCCGGCGGCTCAGACCGGGTCACGCAGTGCCGGCGAAATCGCCGCGCGCGCCATTAGCGGCCTCACCGAGGATGGTCATTTCATCGCCTTTGTCGATGCCGGGGGCAACGTCGAGGCGGCCTCGGAAGGATTTTCGGCACTGGGCATCCTGCCGGAGACGCTGGCGGCACTGGTTGCCGACGTCGCAGCCGAGAGCGACCGCATCGTCAAGCGCCTTGTCCCCGGCGGCACGGCCTCCTACCCGGCAGGGCTGGCAAGATTGACCGAGGAGCGGCATCTGCTGGTGGTGATCGACGAGGACCAGCTCGACGACACAGCCCCTGCGGGCGAACATCCTACGCAAACCATTGCCGAGACGGCACCTGCTGGCGACGCGGCTTCCCAGCCGGAACAGGGCCGCGAGGCACCGACCGACGAACCGAGCGCCTCGCAGCCGGCCGGCGACATCGCCGCATCGCAGCATGAGATCGCCGATGCGATCGGGCAGGCGCCGACGGCGGCTAACAGCGATCAGCCGGCAGCAGAGCGCATGCCCGCGCAGCACGACCATTGGTACTTCAACGCCGGCGAGGACGGAGGGCAACAGGCGCCGCGACCTGCCGCGTCCGGACCTGAAGCGCCTCAAGAGCCGGCCGCCCTGGAAGTCCAGTCCACGCCCACGCCGACGACCGTCTCGGCGATAGACCGCGCCGCGGCGCCTGTTGCCCTCCGTCCTCGCCGGCGTTGAAG
>NZ_RZPQ01000594.1:0-3704 GCF_003999135.1 Mesorhizobium sp. M7A.F.Ca.CA.004.06.1.1
GTAGAAATCCTCGAGCTTGGCACGGGCCTCGGAAATCTGGTTTGCGAAAGCCGACATCTGGTCGAGGCGAGCGATCAGCATCGTGGCAAAACCGGTGAAGGCAATGACGTCGCCGACACCCAACTGACCACGAGTGACGAGATAGGAGCCGATCGACAACACGATCAGCATCGAGATTGCCGATGACAGACGGTGCAAGGCATTGGCCAGCGCCCACCAGTCGAGAACAGGGTTCTGCGCGTCGAGCAGGTTCTTAACGTAGCGGCGCAGCGTATCGGCCTCGTGGCCGAGGCGATTGTAGCTCTGCAGCACCGCAACGTTGCTGACCGAGTCGGTCACATGCGCGAACACCTTGTGGTAGTGGCGCTCGACCGCGGCCTGGCCCGCCTTGGTGCGGCGCATGACCATCCGGCCGATGCCGACATAGAGCAGCCCGAGGCCAAGCAGCACCAGCGACATGCGCAGGTCCATGCTGATCGCGGTCGGAACCAGCAGTACGAGGGCGACAGCCGTGGACAGATGCTGGCGCATGAATTCGAGCCAAAGGCTGAACAGGGTTTCGACGGCGCGCAGCATCGTATGCAGCGCATTGGAGGTGCCGTGCTGATGGTGCCAGGCGAGCGGCATGGTGATCACGCGCTCGAAGGACTCGCAAAGCACTTCGCTGCGCCGGGCATGGGCAAAACGGTCAGCGCCGCGCGCCACCATGACGAAAGCAACGATGTTGAAGGCGCCGAGACCGGCCCACATGACCAGCGTGGTGAAGACAGAGCCACGCTCGGAGATGGCGCCGATGACGCGACCGAACATAATCGGCTCGAGAAGCGCTACGATGGCGAGAGCCACGTTGGCCGAACAGATCAACGCAACGCGTTTCCTGTCCGCGGCCAGATAACCGAGAGCTCGCCAGTAGATTTGCAGAAGGGTCACCCCAGTTACTCCGCCACGCTGTTTATTGTGCACTGCATCATTTTATTCGTACCGGTTGATACGTCGCAAAACAATGGCCGTGTACCCCTTCAGTTCCCTTAGAGCGAACAAAAGATGGCGACGTTCCGAAATCTGCCGTGATCACCTAACGGTTTGAGAAGACAGGTAAAATGTCAGGCATGCGGCGAAATCATGGCAGTTGGCACGTGCTGCCACAATTTTAGTCAGCAACAATGTCGGACGGATGACTAAGGCCGAAATCGCCTTCAGTGAAGTATAGAACGAAACAAAGCTGCATGATGCCCCTCCATGCGAAGGAAGGGCCAACTCTCACTGCTCGTGGCGCCCCCTATCGGACGCCTCAAGCCTTTGATTTCATGCACTCCTCGGTGGCATGTCCTTCAATCGGCAGGCGGCAACGCCAGGCGGGACGGTGCCTCTCATCCCGCCGCGGCGGCAAAAGTCGCGCCCCGGATCCCAGGCCCGAGCGCATAGTTTTTGAGCACATGCATCAAGCCGGGATCCGGATGACCACCTCGGCAACTTCGCCGTCCTTCAGTTCGACTGCCGAACCCTTGGCCTTTGTCCCATTCACCTCCAGCGACACGGCCTTGGCCTTATTGTCGCGGATGACGCGAACCTTGAGTTCCGCCCCCAGCATTTTGAGATTTGCCGAGTAGCCGTCCCAGTGGCTCGGCAGCTTCGGCTTGAACTGGACACGCTTGCCGCGCCGCTCGATGCCCAGGATGCCTTCGACAGCAGCCCTGTAGAGCCAGCCGGCAGAGCCGGTGTACCAGGTCCAGCCGCCACGGCCGCCCTTGCCGTTGCCGGCAGTGTCGTCCCCGGCATAGATATCGGCCGCCACGACATAGGGCTCGACACGATAGTGCTCGGCCGTGGCCTCGTCGGTCGCATGGTTGACGGGGTTCAGCATCGAGAAACAGCGATAGGCCTCGTCGACCTGCCCCATCTCGGCGAGCGCGATGACGAACCATGTGGCGGCATGGGTGTACTGGCCGCCATTCTCGCGCACGCCGGGCGGATAGCTCTTGATGTAACCCGGGTCCTTCTCCGTCTTCGAGAAGGGCGGCGTGAACAGTTTGACGATCTTCAGCTTGTCGTCCACAAGCAGCTTCGTTGCTTGCTCCATCGCGGTGGTCGACCGTGCCGGATCGCCCTCTCCCGAAAGCACGCTCCAGGACTGGGCGATCGAGTCGATCTTGCACTCCTGCGAGTTGCGAGACCCCAAAGGGGTGCCGTCGTCGAAACTGCCGCGCCGGTACCATTCGCCGTCCCATGCGGTGCTCTCAAGCGCCCGCTTCAGCACATCGGCATGCTTTGCCCAGGCCTGTGCTCGCTTGGCATCGCCCTCGGCCTTGGCGACGGGGGCGAAATCGCCCAGCGTCTTCAGCAGGAACCAGCCGAGCCAGACGCTCTCGCCCTTGCCGTGCTCGCCAACGCGGTTCATGCCGTCGTTCCAGTCGCCGCCGAGGATCAGCGGCAGGCCCGCGGGGCTGCTGCGCTTGATGGCGAGATCGAGCGCACGCGCGCAATGGTCGTAGAGCGACGCCGTCTTCTTCGAGATTTCCGGGGTGAAGAAGGCATCGTGTTCGCCCTCGCCCAGCGGCTGTCCATCGATGAACGCCAATTGCTCCTTGAGGATGGTGGCATCGCCGGTGACCAGCAAATAGCGCGCCGTGGCGTGGGCAAGCCAGACCACGTCATCGGAGATCAGCGTGCGTACGCCAGCACCCGTGCGCGGCAGCCACCAGTGCTGCACGTCGCCTTCGGGGAACTGCCGCCGTGCCGCATTGAGGATCTGGTCGCGCGCCAGTTGCGGGTCATGCGCCAGCAGCGCCAGCGTATCCTGCAACTGGTCGCGGAAGCCGAAGGCACCGCTGGCCTGATAGAAGGCGGAGCGGGCACGGATGCGGCAGGCCAGGCTCTGATAGGGCAGCCAGTGATTGACCATGGCGTCGAGCGCCTTGTCAGGCGTCTCGACCTGGATGGTGTCGAGGAAGCCGCGCCATTCGCGCTCATTGTCGGCCAACCGCTGGTCGAAGTCCTTGACCTTATGCTCCTGCACCAGCGCGCTCGCCTCCTCGGCGGACTCGGCGTCACCGAGCAGCCAGAGCAGCGTCACGTCGCCGCCAGCCGGGATCTCGACGTCGCGGGCAATCGCCGCGCATGGATCGTCGCCGGCCTCGACACGGCCAGACAGCGCTGCACCACTCAGCACCGCCTGCGGCAGCTCGCTGGAGCCATGCCGGCCCAGGAACTCCGTCCGGTCTGTCGTCACCGAATGAACGCCGCCGTCAGCCGCGAGGAATGCAACGCGCTCGCCGAAATCCAGCCCGTAGGGGTTTTGTGCCAGCAGCGCCCCGCTGGCGGCATCCCGCGACGGGACGATGGTTGCCGCAGTGCGCGACCGGTGCCCGCCGAGCACCCATTCGGCATAGGCATAGACACGCAGCCGCGCCGGCACCGAGCCGGAATTCTGGATGCGCAGCCGCGAGATCTTCAGCGGATCGACCGGATCGACGACATGGGTGAGATCCATCGACAATGGTCCGCGCTTCGAGCGGAAGGTCGAGAAACCCTGGCCGTGCCAAGCCTCGTAGGTCATCGTGGGATCGCGCACCACGGCAGCGAGCGGCGAGAATGCCTTGCCGCTGGCCTGATCGTAGATATAGAGGCCCTCGCCCGGCCGGTTCGAGACCGGATCATTCGACCACGGCGTCAACTGGTAGTCGCGGCTGTTTCGGCTCCAGGTG
>NZ_RZPQ01000595.1:0-3697 GCF_003999135.1 Mesorhizobium sp. M7A.F.Ca.CA.004.06.1.1
GCGGCATCCAGTGGGCGGGGGACCGGCTGGTGGCGAGGCTGGATCGGCGGGGGTGAAAGACTGGCTGACGGCACGGCCGCGTACGGGATAGGCGGAGGCCTCCCCGCCACCAAACCGTCTGACGCCCGGCCCACCCGCCAAAGCTGCCCAGCCGCGTCGGCTGCGTATAGCTGCGGTCGACATAGAGCAGGGCCGAGCCGCCGCTGCCGTGCCGGACATCGATGACGCGGCCGATCATGACATTGTGCGTGCCGACGACATGCACAGTCTCAATCTCGCAATCGAAATTGACGATCGCATCCGACAACGCCGGCGTGCCGGAGGTCAGCGTCTGCCAGCGCGCCGAGGCGTAGCGTGCCTCCATGTCCCTGGTCGCGCCGGCGAATTTTCCCGCCAGATGCATGTGGTCATGCATCAGCACGTTGACGCAGAAGCGCTGGTTGGACAGAAACATGGCGGCCTGCGTCGAGCGCCCGTTCATGCAGACCAGCAGCGTCGGCGGCTCGTCGGAGACGCTGCACATGGCGGTGGCGGTGAAGCCGCCGCGTCCTGCCGGCCCATCGGTGGTGACGATGTTGACCGGCGCGCAGACCCTCGCCATGGCGTCGCGGAAATCGGTTTTCGAAATCTGCGTGGCCATCTAATTCACTCGGCCGTTGAGACAAGCGGATTGAACCAGGTATCGCCCGTCCAGCCATTCTCGTCATAGTCGGCCATGCAGGTGTCGACGAGCTCTTCCATCGCCTTCAGCCGCCCGCCGCGTTCAGCTCCTTTCAGCACCTGCAGCCGCACCTCTTCCGGCGCGCCGGCATAGTTGAGCTCGTAGAGCGCGTGGCGGCCGCCGAACTCGGTGCCGGTCGCGTCCCACAAAAGCTTCATGATCTTGATGCGCTCGATGTGGCCCATGTCGTTGGAGCCACGCACATATTGCGCCAGATACTTGTCGATCTCGGGGTTGTTGAAGTCGCGCACCGACGACGGCAGGTAGATCAGCCCGGACGCGATCACCCGGCGCACGGTGTCGATGACACGCGGATAGGCTTCCGACATGAAGGTGCGGTAGGCGAGCGCGGCTTCCAGATTGGGCAGCACCGCGCCATTCGCCCACGGGATCGGGTTGTAGGCCATGGCGTTGGAAAAGCTCCAGAACATGTGCCTGAGCGCGATGACCTCGCCCAGTGCCGCCTGGTTGCCGCGGAAAGCATCGCCGCCCGTGGCGCGCAGCGCCTTGGCCAGCAGGCCGGCGAGGAAGTCGAGCTTGACGGCGAAACGCGTGCAGCCCTGGAAGCAGTAGCCATGCATGAAGCCGGATGCCGGGTGGAAGGACAGGATCTTCTGCGCATCGCGCAGCACCAGCACGTCCTCCCAGGGGATGAAGACATTGTCGAGCACCAGGATCGCATCGTTCTCGTCGAAGCGCGACGACAGCGGATAGTCGAAGGGCGCCGCCACCGTGTTGGCCGTCTGCTCGTAGGAGACGCGGCAGAACATCTTTATCCCCGGTGCATTCATCGGCACGATGAACATCACCGACAGCGACGGATCCTCAGTGATCGTCGCCGAGCCCTGCGCCAGGAAATTGTAGTGGGTCAGCGCCGAGGACGTCGCCACCACCTTGGCGCCGGAGACATAGATGCCGGCATCCGTCTCCTTGGTGATGTGGACGAAGACGTCCTTCACCTGTTCGGCCGGCTTGTGGCGGTCGATCGGCGGATTGACGATGGCATGGTTCATGAACAGTGCGGCTTCCTGCGCACGTTTGTGCCAGGACAGAGCATTGTCCCTGAACGGCCCGTACCAGTCGGCATTGGCGCCGAGCGTGTTCATCAGCGCCGCCTTGTAGTCGGGCGTGCGCCCCATCCAGCCATAGGACATGCGCGACCACTCGGCGATCGCCGTCTGCTGGGTAACAAGCTCAGCCGAGGATTTGGCGACCCGGAAATATTTGTGGGTGTAGCCGCCCGAGCCGGTGTCGGTCGGCGAGGTCAGCGTGTCCCGCCGCAGGGGATCATGCAGCGCATCGTAGAGGCGCGCCAGCGACCGCGCCGAATTGCGCATCGACGGGTGCGTGGTGACATCGGCAATGCGTTCGCCGTATATATAGACCTCGCGGCCGTCGCGCAGGCTCTCCAGATACTCAGCCCCGGTGAACGGCCGTGCCTTATCAGTGCGGAAGTCTTCTGATCGCATGATGGTCCTCCTCTTGAGTCGCAACACTAGCGCCTTGGGCATGCTTCGGTTATGGACGGAACGGCAAAACCGATTGGACTTTTTCAGGCGCCATGAGCCAGAATTCCATCCCCGACTTCTTCGTCTATGGCGAGCCGGTGAGGCCGCTCGATGTCGGTTTCCTGCATGTCGAGACGGTGCTTGCGCGCAGCAATATCCATCTTGGTCAGGTTGCGGCGCACAAGCATCCGCAGATGGGCCAGATCACCTACTGGACCAGCGGCTCCGGCACCTACCGTATCGAAGACCGATCCTGGGACTTTTCGGCGCCTGCCGTCAGCTTCGTGCCGAGCGCTGTCGTGCATGGCTTCTCGATCGGACCCGGCACCGACGCCATCGTCGTCTCGGTCGCCGACGGCGCGCTCGCGGCCATCGCCGCTCACAGCCTGCTGCCGCTGGACAGGCCGGTCTTTGCCGACGGTCTGCCACGACACGCGGCGTGGGCGAGACTGGCGGCGGTGCTGGAGATGATCGCCGCCGAATATGCCGAGGCGCAAGCCGGCAATGACAGGGTCCTGCCGGCGCTGATCGCCGTCGCACTCTCCCACATTGCGCGCCTGAGCCCCGGCGTGACCGCCTCCGCTGCCTCTTCCGATGCTTCGCTGGCGCGGGGCCTGCGCCGGCTCGCCGACACGCATTTCCGCGACAACTGGCCGGTCGATCGCTACGTCGAGGCGCTGGCCACCACGCCGCATCTTCTCGACAAGGCTGCCCATGCTGTGCTGGGCGCCGGCGTCAAGCGGGTCGTCAGCGAAAGGCGGCTGCTGGAGGCCAAGCGTCTGCTGCTGTTTACCGTACGCACGGTGGAGGACATCGCCTACGAGATCGGCTTCGACGACCCGGCGTATTTTTCACGGTTCTTTCGCGCGCGGGTCGGCGAAGCGCCCGCCGCCTGGCGCCGGAAGCACTTGCAGGGCCATTAGTCCTGCGTGAGATGCAGACCCGTGATGCGCAATCCTCGATGTTGCAGCCACAGCCACTTTTTCGTGAAGCTGAACGGGTTGATCCCTTCGCCTGTCTGCCTAGGTAGAAAGGAGCGGCGGGCGCCACGCAAATCTGACATCGGGCCAATCTGACAGTCGGCATGATATTTTCCTGCATTCAAAAGCTTGCCCTCGCTGTTCTCTGTGTGGGAATCCAGTCTTCCTGCGTCGTTCCCGACGATACGTCGCGTATCGCCAAGGTTGATCCAACGGCGGCGGCCGCCCGCAAGGAGATGGTCGGCCTCAGCGAAGCCGATGTTCGAATGTGCGCCGGGTTTCCGACCGCCACCGCCAACGCCGGCCGATCGGGCCAGATCTGGACCTACAAGCGCATCGTCCAGCGCGGCAATCTCAGCATTGTGGTTCCGACTCTAGCGGTAGGCGCGATCCCGGCGGTCGGCGGCTCCGTCAATGTCGCTCCCGGCGGTTATTGCGACACGCAAATTCGCATGGTCGACGGCCGCGTCGCCGAAGTTGCCTATGCC
>NZ_RZPQ01000596.1:0-3693 GCF_003999135.1 Mesorhizobium sp. M7A.F.Ca.CA.004.06.1.1
TGTTAATTAAACACCGCCGGGGTGAAAAAGAGCACACCCGCCATAACGCCGCCAACCTGCGTCGTCGTGAAGTCGCGCGCGGCGGTGGCATACCACTCGGTCTCGTGCCATCCGGGCTCCGCTGGAAAATACTGTTTTCGGTGTACTGCTCGGATCTGGCCATCCTCGATCACCACCGCCTCATTCGCAAGACGGTCTCCTTCCCAAATCGGGCGCGAGGTCAGTACCGTCGGCACCTCCAAAGCAGACAGCGCCGCTAAACCCTGATCGTGGAGCGCAATGCTAGCCGTCGCGATGCTCGCATTGAAACGGCTGCTTGAGGCAATCCAATTTCCAAATGGCAATTCGTTCGTGATGAGCAAGTCGGGCCGCTCGCTACGAACGCGTCTTGAGATATCGGTCCAAAGCGAACCGCGAGGTTGCAGGCCGTCTGGCCATTCGACAAAGCCGATACGCATTTACCCTCCGCCACAGCTTTCTCATCGTGGATCTTATGCGACGCCGACGACGGGAAATGAATGCAATCTCTCTCGCCTCGGGAGGCTTTTGACAGCACGTGATGGTCCATTCTAGCTGGCCAGCCAGCCGTTCGGATTGTGCTCATGTCTAGTCGAAAAAACCAATGGTACGATTCTCGCTCTGCCGTTTCCTGACTAGCCTCCAACCGTGAACTTAACCCTTGGAGGCGACGGACATGGACGTACAAGCACTTACTCCGGCATTCAGATTCAATCGCCGCGAGATGGTGGCCGGTATGGCGACCCTTGCGGCCACGCCACTGCTTCCCGTTCCAGCGTCCGCGCAGGACGCCAACCCTCTTTCTAAAGGAGAGCATCTAATGAGCAGCGGATACATCACGACAAGGGACGGCACGGAGATCTTCTACAAGGACTGGGGCCCCAAAAGTGCCCAACCTATCCATTTCCACCACGGCTGGCCGCTGTCTGCCGACGACTGGGACAACCAGATGCTATTCTTTCTGGCGAACGGATATCGAGTCGTCGCCCACGACCGCCGCGGCCATGGCCGTTCGACTCAGGTAGCCACCGGCAACGATATGGACCATTACGCCGCCGACGCCGCCGCCGTGGTCGAGCATCTTGACCTCCGGGATGTCATCCATATCGGCCACTCGACGGGTGGCGGCGAGGTTGCCCGCTATGTAGCCAGATATGGCGAGCCGCAGCGCCGCGTCGCCAAGGCCGTTTTGATCAGCTCGGTTCCGCCCCTGATGCTGAAGACCCCCTCCAATCCTGGGGGTACGCCGATCGAGGTGTTCGATGGCTTTCGCAAGGCGCTAGCGGCCAGCCGGTCGCAGTTCTATCTCGACGTCGCCTCCGGCCCGTTCTACGGCTACAATCGGCCTGGCGCCAAGGTCTCGCAGGGTGTAATCGAGAATTGGTGGCGCCAGGGTATGATGGGTGGCGCAATTGCACAGTACGAAGGCATTAAGGCCTTTTCCGAGACTGACCAAACGGACGACCTGAAGGCGATCACCGTGCCGACCCTGATCATGCAGGGAGAGGACGACCAAGTGGTTCCCTACAAGGATGCTTCGGTGCTCCAGCACGAGCTGATCAAAAACAGCACGCTGAAGCTTTACCCTGGCTATCCCCACGGCGCCTTTACCATCCATGCAGACGTGTTCAATCCGGAAATCCTGTCCTTTCTGAAAGGTTAGTAGTCGAGCACCCAATCTGGAGAAGACGTTCCGTACGCCTTCTCCAGGCCGCTGTCTTTGCCCATGCAGGCATTGGGGAACGCTCACACTTCTGGACAGGCCAAGACTGCCGGACGTGCGCCGACCAGCGCGACATGCTCAAAACATCGGCCGGGCCGGGCTTTTCGCGACCAACTGTTGAACCCTACGTCACTCGCCTGGCCCGGCCGGTAGAGCTTTTTTGGAGATCGTTATGTCCCACCATCTTGATTCCCCGATCGCACGCCAAGACATCCGCCTCGACATCACTGACCTCTATGTCTTTCGTGGGACGACAGGCACGGTATTCGCGATTAATGTCTGCCACTCGATTTTTGGCAAACTTCCGGTGCCTGGGTACCATCCGGAGGGAATGTACGAGTTCAAGATTGATCTCGACGGCGATGCGATCGAGGACATCACCTTTCGCGTAACATTCGATGCTGCGGACGCGGATGGCAATCAACGCTTTATGTTGCGTCGGATCGATGGGACGGATGCTAGCGATCCGAACTCGCCCGGGGTGGCGATCATCGATGGGTTCACCAACCGAGGCGCGACAACGGCCGATGGGCTTCGCTTCTGGGCGGGAAAGGCCGCCGACCCGTTTTGGATAGATCCTGACGTCCTTCACGCGGTAGGCCACGCATTCCAGGACGGCACAGTGATCAACCTTGTCGGATGGGATCCGGCAAAGGCCCGAAATCTCTTTGCCGGGCACACGGTATACTCGATCGTGCTCGAGGTTCCCGACGACGAACTGCTGATCGGGGCCATTAGCAAGCGCCTCGGCGTGTGGGCTGTTGCGACGTTAGCCACCGACGCGGGCGGTTGGCGCCCGATCAATCGCATCGGACTGCCGATGATCCACCCGCTGTTCACGCAATTCGACGAGGATCTGGGCAACAGGCTGAACGCCGGCCGGCCGGCCGACGATTTTGCAACTTACGGTCTCCGGACTGCCAACGCCATCGCGGCGGTCGTCGCCGCCAACGGTACCTCGGAGGACCCTGCAGGCTACGGTTCGACGGTCGCCCATCGTTTCTTCCCGAACATCTTACCCTACGAGGTGGGCACGCAGGCGACATTCGGATTTGGACAGTGGAACGGCCGTTCGCTGACGGACAATGCCGCCGACGTCATGTGCAGCATCGCGGCCAACGCGCCGATCCGCCTCGGCATCGGCAAGGAGTCTGTGACGTCGAAACCGTCAACGATCTTTCCTTATATGCCGCCGGTCGTTGCTTAAGGCTCCCAAACGAGAGTCAAGCATTGAGCTCCGATTCTTACATAGAATTTCAGACTGAGAGCCGAGAAAGGAATTCGACATGTTGAAACAACTGTTTGTCATAACCGTAACCTTGATGTTCAACGTCATGCCGGCGTTCGCACATCTTAACCCGGAGGAGCATGGCTCGCTTCTCGCAGGCTTCTCTCATCCTTTGTTTGGGCTCGACCACATTCTGGCGATGATCGCTGTGGGCTTGTGGGCTGCTCTGCTCGGTGGGCGGTCCACATGGCTCATCCCCTCAGCGTTTGTCGGAACCATGGTCGTCGGCTTCGTTGTGTCCATGCTCGGTGGTGACCTCCCATTCGCAGAGCCCGTCGTTGCAGCGTCAGTTCTCATTCTCGGTCTGCTGGCTTTCGCAGCACTTCAAGTTCCAACATCGGTGGGAATGGTATTGGTCGGCTTCTTCGCATTTTTCCATGGGTACGCACATGGCGGTGAACTTGGTGAAGCGGGAGCGTTTCCGTTCCTGGTAGGGTTTGTCATCGCGACTACTCTGCTTCATGCCCTCGGCGTGAGGATAGGTCTTGGGCTATCGCGGCCTGCGATTGGCGGAGTGCAACGTTGGGTCGCCCAAATGGCTGGCGGCCTCACGGCGCTCGCCGGTTTATGGATAGTCGCCGGCGGTTAGTAGGCTCGTGTTCTTCTAATGATCATAGGTGCGCTCGTAGCTTCGGCCGCAGGCTCCCCGCCACCCCCTTTGAGG
>NZ_RZPQ01000597.1:0-3687 GCF_003999135.1 Mesorhizobium sp. M7A.F.Ca.CA.004.06.1.1
CAGGCGACCAGTTCGCCGATCTCGCAATCGATGCCTTTGCCCTTCAGGATGTGCGCCACTTTTTCGCGTTTCCACTGGCGATAGGCTCCGGCTTCGAAATGCTGGAGCGCGCAACCACCGCATTCGGTGAAATGGCGGCAGGCGGGATCGATGCGCTGCGGCGATGCTTCCAGCACCGCCATCAGCATGGCGCGATCCCTTTCGCGCGCGGCGGTGACCGTTTCACCGGGCAGTGTGAAGGGAATGAACAGATCGCCTGTCTCGGTCTCGGCGACACCGTCGCCCTGAGCGCCAAGTTTCCTGATGCTGAAGCGCGCGCTCATCGGTCCTTGATCCCACCGAGCAGGAATTCGCGATTGCCGTCGCCGCCCTCGATCGGCGACAAATGCAGCCCCAGCGAGCGCCAGCCTGGCACGGAGTCCAGCCAATCCTGCAGCAGGCCGGCGACACGGGAGGCGTCGTAGGGATCTTTCAACAGACCACCCTTGCCGATCGCATCACGGCCCGCCTCGAATTGCGGCTTGACCAGAAACACGGCCTTGGCGCCAGCCTTCGCCAGATCAAGCGCCGGCGGCAGCGCCAGTTTCAGCGAGATGAAGCTGACGTCGGACACGATGAAATCCGGAATACGCCCGCTGAGATCGGCAACGGCGAGGTCGCGGGCGTTCAGTCCTTCGATCACCGTCACACGCGGGTCGCCGCCGATATCAGGATGCATCTGGCCATGACCGACATCGACCGCGGTGACATGGACCACGCCGCGCTCGAGCAACACCTGGGTGAAGCCGCCGGTCGAGGCGCCGATGTCGAGCGCTTCAGAGCCGGCAGGGTCGAGGCCGAAATGATCGAGCCCACCGATCAGCTTGAGTGCCGCGCGCGACACATAGCCTTGCGCCGGATCATCGATGGCAACAAGGCATTGCGGCAAAACGCTCTGGCCGGGCTTGCGCGCAATGACGCCGTCGACGGTCACCGTGCCACGCTCGACCGCGTCGCGGGCACGTGAACGGCTGGCAAACAGCCCGCGCTGGACGAGCAGGTCGTCGAGCCGCTGGCGTGCGCTGGCTGGCAGAGGCGAATTCATCGGCCTTCATGGCGAAAGCCGATGACGATGGCAAGAGCACCGGCCGGAAGCATCTCGTCTCACGTTCCCATCATCACGCCCAGCACATTGGACTGCGGCGATGGTGAGGCGTTCCGTCACGCCGACCACCCTATGAATATCTATCGTTGCGCCGGTTGAGACGGATGACCGCCGAAGCATGAGGTCTCGTCGCCTGCCGATAAGTGCCTAAAATCTAGAAAGCCTCATGATTTCTTAACCAATTTTCATCGCATTTGCTTGAGGACTTCAATGTTATGACCGCGACGACCGGAAAAGCCGGATGAAGAGGCGGCAACCTTGGAAATGGCCAGCGATATCGTCTACAAGGTTCTTGACCGGATTTCCGGCGCCGGCCTGCTGGCGACCGGACTTCTGTTGCTGACTGCTTTGGTCAGCGCCCTGGTCGCCTACTGGCGCACGGTCGAGAAAAAGAGCTGGAAAGAGTTCTTCGAGTTCGCAGTCCCGCATGAGGTCATCACGCACCCTTCGGCGAAAGCCGACCTTTTGTTCTGGGTGACGCGGAAGGCGCTGATGCCATTCCTCATGCTGCCCGCCGGCGTCGTCTTCGTCAGCGCCGTCGGCTATGCGACGAACTGGTTGCTCTCCACGCTGCTGGCGATCCAGCCGCCCCTGATCGAAGGACCGGCAGGGCCGGTGACGGTGACGATCTTCACCATCACCATGCTGCTTGCCTACGACATTTCGTACTATCTCTATCACGTCGCCCAGCACCGCTACCCGGTGCTGTGGGAACTGCACAAGGTTCACCATTCGGCCGAGGTGATGGTCGGCATCACCAAGGATCGCGTCCACCCGCTCGACGAATTGATGAACCGGGCCTGGGACGGCGTCATTCCCGGCATCTGCTTCGGCATCTGGTCGCTGGTGTCGCTGAACCTCGTCGAGCTGACGGTCTTCGGCGTCAACGTCTACATCATACGCAACATCCTGATGATGGATTTCGTCAGGCACACGCATTTCAAGATCTCGTTTGGACCGTTGAACAATCTGATCCTGTGCCCGCACTGGCATCAGCTGCACCACAGCACCGACCCGCGCCACTACGACAAGAACTTCGGGCTGCTCTTCTCGTTCTGGGATCGGCTCTTCGGAACCCTGTGCGTTCCGAGACCCGACGAGGACTTCAAGTTCGGTTTGATCGAACGCAACGTGCGCGACTACCAGTCGCTCGCAGGCCTCTATGTCCTGCCGCTGAAGCGGATGTGGCGGCAGATCGCCAGACATTTCCGCACCGACAAGCCCGAGCCACAGCAATCGCCGCAAAGGGGGAAGCCATGAACGGACCCGCCGTGTTCCGGATGCCGCGAACGCACCGGATCGAAATTGCGACCTCGCCAGCGCGACTGGCAGAAATCGCGCCCGCCTGGGCAGCGCTCTGGCAACGCGCCGGCGGCCTCGTTTTCCAGCATCCCGACTGGATCTCGGCCTGGTGGCACACCACACCGCATCAGGACCGTCGCGGTCTCAGGATCGGCCTGGTCTGGAGCGGCGAGCGTCTCGAGGCCGTCATTGCGCTCGCGACCTTCTGGCGCTCGGGCATCCGTATGCTGGAATGGGCGGCGAAAGATCACTGCGACTATGGCGATGTCCTGGTTGCTCCCGATGCCGAGCCACAGATCCTGCCGCAACTCTGGCAACATATCCTCGACGATGGCGGCTTCGATCTTGCCTACCTCAATCGTCTGTTGCCTGATGCCCGATTCCGGACCCTGCTTGGTCCCGCCGCCCCAGGCCAGAGCAATATCTTGCAGCCAAGCCACCGCAGCGAGGTCAGCTATCGAGTTTCCGGCGCCGGGCAACGCGGCGCACAATGGTTTGAAAGCCAGTCGAAGAAAACTCGGCAAAACTATCGCCGTGGCTACAAATTCATGGAGGAAGGCGGCGCGCTGCGTTTCCGCCTGATGGATGCACACGAAGCCCGCGAGCCGGTGCTGGAGCGCGTCGCCGCGCTGAAGCGGTTGTGGCTTGCAAAACACGGCCGCGTTTCGGACCTCTTCGACGAAGGCTCCCCCGCGCTGGCGGCACTCATATCCGTTCTGGCCAAGCTTGGATTGCTGCGCATCTTCGTGCTCGAACGCGAAGACGAGATCATCGCCATCTCGATCAATTTCGAGCAGCATGGAACGATGATGGCTTTCGTCACCACCTATGATCCGGCCTTCGAACGGGCCTCGCCGGGGATGGTCTTGATGATGGATTACATCCAGTGGTCGTTTGACCGGGGCTTGACCACGATCGATTTTCTCTGCGGCGGCGAGGATTTCAAGCGCCGCTTTGCGACGCATTCGGTGATCTTGTCGTCGGTGGTGGGTGGACGAAACCTGCGCGGACGCCTAGCCGCCCTGGCAGACCGCGCCCGCCACGCGGCGCAATCCTGGCGCCCCGAGAAATCGGCGCAGCAAGCGGAGCTGGTTGCGGCGGAGTAGCATTGCCGACGCTTTTTAGATCGCCTGCACAGCGGCAAGCGCGAAACGATCGGGCAATCCCGATCAAGGCTTGCTGTCTTCAGCTCAGAATACGGTTCGCGAAACCGGGCGCTCGACGGCTGGAGACAAGCCATC
>NZ_RZPQ01000598.1:0-3680 GCF_003999135.1 Mesorhizobium sp. M7A.F.Ca.CA.004.06.1.1
AGCGGCTGGCCCGCGCCGGCCTGGCCTCGCGCCGCGATGCCGAGGAGCTGATCGCCGCCGGCCGCGTCAAGGTCAATGGCCGCGCCCTGACTTCGCCGGCCTTCAACGTCATGCCTGATGACATCATCCATCTCGACGGCATGGAAATCCCGCCGATCGAGCGCACCCGGCTGTTCCTGTTCCACAAGCCGGCCGGCGTCGTCACCACCAACCGCGATCCCGAGGGCCGCAAGACCGTCTTCGACGTGCTGCCGGCTGAATTGCCGCGGCTGATGACCATCGGCCGGCTCGACATCAACACCGAAGGCCTGCTGCTGCTCACCAATGATGGCGGCCTCTCGCGCGTGCTCGAACTGCCGGCCACCGGCTGGCTGCGCCGCTATCGCGTGCGCGTCCACGGCAAGGTCGAGGAAAGCGCGCTTGCCGGCCTGCGTGAAGGCATTGCCGTCGACGGCGTGTTCTACGGTGCCATCGAAGCGACGCTCGACCGTGAGCAAGGCACCAATGCCTGGCTGACGATCGGCCTGCGCGAGGGCAAGAACCGCGAAGTCAGAAACATTCTTGGCTCGCTCGGCCTCGACGTGACGCGGCTGATCCGCATCTCCTACGGGCCGTTCCAGCTCGATGACCTCGCCGAGGGCCATGTGCTCGAGATCAAGGGCAGGGTTCTGCGTGACCAACTCGGCGAGCGCCTGGTCGAGGAATCCGGCGCCAATTTCGACGCCGATGTCACCAAGCCGTTTTCCAACAAGCCGGTGCGGCGCACCGAAGTTCGCGAGCCGGAGCCGGAGCGGCCGAAATTCACCCGCGACGGTGAGCGCCGCCCGATCGGCGAGGGCGGTTTGATCAAGAACCGCAAGCGCCGCGAAGGCAGCCGCGACGAGGCGCTGGGCAAACTGTCGACAAGTCCCGACAGAAGCGCGGAGAAGAGTTTTGGCGAACGCGGCCCGCGCCCCGAACGCAGCTTTGGCGACAAGCCGCGCGGCAATTTTGGCGACAAACCGCGCGGTGGCTTCGGCGACAAGCCGCGTGGTGCTTTTGGCGGCAAGCCGGGCGGTGGCAAAAAGTCCGAGCGCGAGCAGCGGCCGATCGAGCCGCCCGGCCAGCGCAAGGCCAATGTCTGGATGGCACCGGGCGCGCGGCCGATCGGCAAGGGCAGGGCCGACGCCGATGCCGCCAAGGCGGCTGAAGCCAAGGCGCGCAAGGCATCGTTCAAGCCGTCTTATGGCAAACCCGCCGGTGCAAGACCGTTCGGCAAGCCGAGAGGCGAACGTCCGGGCGGGGCTGGCGGCGGTGAGCGTCCGCGCAATGGTCCCCGAGGCCCCAAAGCGAGATGAGAATCGTCGGTGGTGAGTTTCGCGGGCGTCCGCTGGCGACGCCGCGCTCGAGCGCCATTCGTCCGACGACCGATCGCACCCGCGAGGCGGTCTTCAACGTGCTGGCGCATCGCTTTGCCGCGCAATTGGACGGCGCGCGCGTGCTCGACCTGTTCGCCGGCACCGGTGCGCTGGGGCTCGAGGCGCTGTCGCGCGGTGCCTCCTACGGCGTCTTCATCGAGGAATCGGCCGAAGGCCGTGGCCTGATCCGCGACAATGTCGAAGCCTTCGGCCTGACCGGCCGCACCAAGATCTTCCGCCGCGATGCCACCGGCCTTGGCGAAGCGGGCACGCTGGCGCCGTTCGGCCTCGTCTTTGCCGACCCGCCCTATGGCAAGGGCCTTGGCGAGCGCGCCTTGCAGTCGGCGAAAGCCGGCGGCTGGCTTCGCCCTGGCGCGCTGTGCGTGGTCGAAGAGGCGGCAGTGGCGCCCTTCGAGCCGGGCCCCGGCTTTTCCGTGCTGGACGAGCGCAACTATGGCGAGACCGTCATCCGCTTTATCGAGGCGGCCTGATACGCCTTCGCGATTGGCGGTTCCTCTCCCCCGCTTCACGGGGGCGAGGAACCGAGCTCCGCCTCTAAAATGACCAACAATTAACTTTGCTTGTCGCCAGTACCTTGCCTATCGTCTGCAGACAGAACCGGAGCCGTTGATGACATCCACGATTGAATGGCTGCGCGGAACGCTGTTGGCGTCCTCTTTGGCTTTTGTCATGACCAGCCCGGTGCTGGCCGAGAGCCCCGTCTTGCCCAACACGGTTCCGGCCGAGTTCAAGGTCACGGATTTCCTGCTCGACAACGGCATGGAGGTGGTCGTCATTCCCGACCACCGTGCGCCGATCGTCACCCATATGGTCTGGTACAAGATCGGCAGCGCCGACGAGCCGCCCGGCAAATCCGGCATTGCGCATTTCTTCGAACATCTGATGTTCAAGGCGACGACCAACCATGCGGCGGGCGAGTTCGACCGCGCCATCTCCGATATCGGCGGCTCCAACAACGCCTTCACCTCTTACGACTACACCGCCTTCCACGAGACGGTGGCGCCGTCGGCGCTCGAGCTGATGATGAGCTTCGAGGCCGATCGCATGCGCAACCTCATCCTCACCGACGATGTCATCAAGACCGAGCGCGATGTCATCCTCGAGGAGCGCCGCTCGCGCATCGACAACAGCCCCGAGGCCGTGCTGGACGAGGAGGTCGATGCGACGCTGTGGCAGAACCAGCCCTATCGCATCCCGGTCATCGGCTGGATGCAGGAGATGCAGCAGCTGAACCGCGCCGACGCTGTCGCCTTCTATGACAAATATTACCGGCCCAACAACGCGGTGCTGATCGTTGCCGGCGATGTCGACCCGGACACGGTGCGGGCGCTGGCCGAAAAGACCTATGGCAAGGTGGCGCGCGGCCCCGATCTGCCGCCGCGCATCCGTCCGGTCGAGCCGGAGCAGAACACCAAGCGCACGGTGACGCTCGCCGATGCCCGCGTCAGCGTGCCGAGCTTTTCCACCCAATGGGTGGTGCCGTCCTATCACACAGGCAAGCCGGGCGAGGCGGAAGCGCTCGACCTCTTGGCGGAGATCCTCGGCGGCGGCAATCGCAGCCGGCTCTACCAGGCGCTCGTCGTCCAGCAAGGTATCGCATCCAGCGCCGGCGCCTTTTTCCAGGGCACCATGCTCGACGACACCAACTTCACCGTCTATGGCGCGCCGCGCGGCGATGCTAAAATCTCCGACGTCGAAGCGGCGGTCGATGCCGAAGTGGTGCGCATCGTCAAGGATGGCGTCACGCCATCGGAGCTGGAAAAGGCCAAGGACCGCTATGTCAGGTCGATGACCTTTGCCCGCGACAAGCAGGATTCCATGGCCAACATCTACGGCTCGACGCTGGCCACCGGCGGCAATGTGCAGGACGTCCAGCAGTGGACGGACCGCATCCGCAAGGTCACGACAGACGAGGTCAAGGCCGTCGCCGCGCACTATCTCGTGCTCGCCCGGTCGACCACCGGCTATCTCTTGCCGCAGCAACAGGCGGGGAATTGATTTGATGAAGAGATCGAGCGTTGGCGCTGCCCCCCACCTGCCTGCCGGCATCCTCTCCCCGTACAGTGACGGGGAGAGGGGCGCCGTCATCGCCGGTTTCGCCAATCACCATGGTTGCAAGACGGACGCCGAGGTTGCGGCCAGCCTCCTTCTCCCCGTATAGTGACGGGGAGAAGGGGGCTGGCCGCAATCTCGGCGCCCATCTTGCAACGTTTGTGATTGGCGAAATCGGCGATGGCAGCACCCTTCTCCCCGTCACTATAC
>NZ_RZPQ01000599.1:0-3661 GCF_003999135.1 Mesorhizobium sp. M7A.F.Ca.CA.004.06.1.1
CTCGGATTCGTCGAGCACCGTCGACAGCAGTTCAGCCCGGTCCGGTTCGGGAAGCGCTGCTGAAAAATCCCGCAGCGTGCCGGCCGCGCCCATGATGGCGGCGAGCGGCGTTTTCAGATCATGGGAAATGGAGGTGAGCAGCGCCGAGCGCAGCCTGTCCGCCTCAGCGGCGAGCTTGGCGCGGTCGACGTCGGCAACCAACTGAATACGCTCGATGGCGACCGCCTCCTGGTCGGCCAGTGCGTCAAGCAGCCGCTGCTGCTCGGGCGTCAGCAGCGGACCCTGCTTGTCGTTGTCGAGGCCGACGACCCCGATGGCCGTGCGCCCCGTGCGCAAGGGCAAATAGAGGCGCCTGGCGCCCGGAAGCGTGTCGGCGCCGCGACCCGCGGCACGATTGTGCTCCCAGGCCCAGCGGGCGGCGGCGATGTCGGCCTCGGCCAGCGTGTCGTCGGGCGGATAGCCGGCCTTGACGGTGATGGTCCCGTCCTCCGGCAAAAGCAGCACCACCCGCAGCTTCAGCATCGAGGCGATCTGGAAGGCAGTAGCCCAAAGGACGTCGTCGAGCGTGCCGGCGCCGGCGAGCTTCTTTGAAAAGAGGTAGATGTCTTCCGTGGCCCGCGCCCGCGAGCGGGCGGCGACCGCCTGGCGCTGCACGCGCGCCGTCAGATTGCTGGCGATGACCGCAACGACGAGAAAGACGCCGAGCGCGACGATGCTCTCCGGATCCCGGATCGTCAGCGTATAGCGAGGCTCCAGGAAGAAATAATTGAAAGCAAGGGCGCTGGCGAAACAAGCGTACAGAGCCGGCCACAGACCGCCCGTTACCGCCGATGCCAGTACGCCGATGAGAAGAATGATCGCCAGGTTGCGAACGTCGAGAAACTGGTCGAGAACGACGGCGAAGGCGAGCGAACCGATGACAAAGGCCGTGGCCTTGAGATAGGGCCAGATCTCGAACTGCCACTGCTCGTCCGCCGCCTTGACACTCCTCGACGTCACCTCGGCATTGCGTTCGGTTCCTGAAATGACATGGACGCTGATGTCGCCGGCATTGCGGATGAGATCGTAGGTGAGCGAACCTTCGATCAATTCCCGCCAGCGCGACCGGGTCGGCCTGCCGACCACGATATGGGTGAAATTGTTCGCCGTCGCATGGCGAACAATGTCCTGCGCGATGTTCTGACCGGGAATGGTGGTCACCTCGGCGCCGAGCTGTTCGGCAAGCCGCAGGTTCGTAGCGAGCCGATCCTTGTCCGCTTCGGGCATGCTGGCCGAGCGAGGGCTGTCGACATGCAGCGCCGTCCACGGGGCACGGAGCCGGTCGGCCAGCCTGCGCGCATAGCGAATACGCGCCGCCCCGCCCGGACGCGCGTCGACGCAGACGAGAACCCTTTCCCCCGCGGCCCACGGTCCGGGAATGGCGTGGGCCTGCATATGGATCAGCAACTGGTCGTCGACGCGCTGCGCGGTGCGGCGCAGCGCCAGCTCCCTGAGCGCCGTCAGATTGCCCGGCGAGAAATAGTTCTCGATCGCGCGCTGCGCGGTGTTGGGGAAATAGACCTTGCCTTCCTCGAGCCGCTTGATCAGGTCGTCGGGGGTGAGATCGATGATCTCGACATCGTCGGCCTGGTCGATGATGGAATCGGGGACCGTCTCGCGAACCCTGACCTTGGTGATCTGGGCGACGACGTCGTTCAGGCTTTCGACATGCTGGATGTTGAGCGTCGTGTAGACGTCGATACCGTGCGTCAGGATTTCCTGGACATCGAGATAGCGCTTGGGGTGCCGGCTGCCAGGCGCATTGGTGTGGGCGAGTTCGTCGACGAGAACCAGCGCCGGGCGCCGGGCGAGGATGGCGTCGATATCCATCTCGTCGAGGATGCGCCCCTTGTAGTCGACCTTGCGGCGGGGAATGACCTCATAGCCCTCGACCAGGGCCAGTGTCTCCTTGCGCCCATGCGTCTCGACGACACCGATCACCACATCCACGCCGTCGGTCAGCCTGGCGCGGCCCGACATCAGCATCTCGTAGGTCTTGCCTACGCCGGGAGCGGCACCCAGGAATATCCGCAGCCGGCCGCGACCTTCCCGCTCGGCATGGTCAAGCAGTGCGTCGGGAGAAGGTCTAGCGTCGTTGCTTCTGTCGTCCGGCATCGGGATCGATCATGGATGGCGCCGGGGATACTGTCGATCCCCGGCCCGCACCATTCACTGTTTCGCGGCGTCCAGCGCAAGGTTGAGACCGAGCACATTGACCACCGGTTCGCCCATGAAGCCAAGCTCCCTGCCCTCGACTTGGGCATCGACAAGCGCCTTGACCTTGGCTTCATCGATCCCCCTGGCCTTGGCCACCCTGGCGGCCTGGAAGTAGGCTGCTTCGGGACTGATATCGGGATCGAGGCCACTGCCGGACGTCGTCACCAGGTCCATCGGGACGGGCTGGTTCGGATTCTGCGCCTTCAATCTTTCCGCGTCGCCCTTGATGCGGTCGATCAGCTTGGGATTGGTCGGGCCGAGATTGCTGCCGCTCGAGGCGGCGGCGTTGTAGCCGTCGCCGGCGGCCGAGGGGCGGCCATGGAAATACTTGTCGCTGGCAAAGCCCTGGCCGATCAGCTCGGAGCCGATGACCTTGCCATCCTTCTCGATCAGGCTGCCATTGGCCTGGCGCGGGAAGATCGCCTGGGCGATGCCGGTCATGCCCAAGGGATAGATCAGGCCGGTCAGGACCGTGAAGAAGACGATCATGATGATCGCGGGTCTTATCTGGGTGAGCATGGAGATGTTCCTCAAAGCAATTCCAGGGTTTCCGTCCGGAATTGCGTTAAAACAAAGAGTTAAGCGAGGCCAAGCGCGGTGACGATCATGTCGATCGCCTTGATGCCGACGAACGGCACGATGAGGCCGCCGAGGCCGTAGACAAGCAGATTGCGGCTGAGCAGCGCCCCGGCGCCAATGGCGCGATATTTGACGCCCTTCAGCGACAGCGGGATCAGCGCGATGATGATCAGTGCGTTGAAGATGATGGCCGACAGGATGGCGCTTTGCGGCGTCGCCAGATGCATGACGTTGAGTGCCTGCAGCGGGCCGGTCGTCTGTCCCGGTGCGACGTAGAAGACGGCGAACATCGCCGGAATGATGGCGAAATACTTGGCCACGTCGTTGGCGATCGAGAAGGTCGTCAGCGAACCCCGCGTCATCAAGAGCGCCTTGCCGATCTCGACGATCTCGATGAGCTTGGTCGGATCGCTGTCGAGATCGATCATGTTGCCGGCCTCGCGGGCGGCAACCGTGCCGGTGTTCATGGCGACGCCGACATCGGCTTGTGCAAGGGCGGGTGCATCGTTGGTGCCGTCGCCGCACATGGCCACCAGCTTGCCCTTGGCCTGTTCGTCGCGGATCAGCTTCAGCTTGTCCTCCGGTGTGGCCTGCGCGAGGAAGTCGTCGACGCCGGCTTCCGCGGCGATGGCTGCTGCCGTCATCGGATTGTCGCCGGTGATCATCACCGTGCGGATGCCCATGCGGCGCAGTTCGGTGAAGCGCTCCCGGATACCGCCCTTGACAATGTCCTTGAGGGGGATGCCGCCGAGCAGGCGGCCGTCGCGTTCGACCGCCAGCGGCGTGCCGCCGGACTTGGCGATCTCGTCGGCGATGGACTGGAGAT
>NZ_RZPQ01000059.1:0-15503 GCF_003999135.1 Mesorhizobium sp. M7A.F.Ca.CA.004.06.1.1
CAGCCCCACAGATTGCGCTTTATCCGGGCATGCCGGCGTCAGTCATGATCGTCACCGAGGAACGCACCGCGCTCGACTATGTGCTAGGTCCGTTGGTTGTGTCGTTCCACTCCGCCTTTCGCCAGAAGTAACTGAGTCCGTAATCTCTCCGCGATGCCATTCGACAGATGGTCGGGCCTGCAAAGCCGAGACAGGAGCTGCCCGGAATCTGGAGGGTCTCCGCATTCCCATCCGACCTGTGCATTTCTGGCACCTCTATATGTTCCATCCAAGCCAGCCAGAGACGCCGACCCTAACTGACGAATTTCTGCTATCGCTTGTCATTTGCCAGAAGTCGCCGTTCCGCTCCCGTCCCACAAATGCCTGTCAGCAATGCGTCTCAAATCGGTCGTAAGGTCAGTTTTGCCATTGCCTGAAAGTTGACGATCGCAGGCATCTGCGCTGGAAGCCGTGGGCCAGCGGCCATCGCCCGATGGCATTCAGGATCGTGCTGGCAAAGCCGCAATCAGCAAAGCAACAAAAGGGGCGGTTTGGCCGTTCTGATCAGTCGCATTGGCGGCTGGGGCATTCGAAGACATGACGACGCCGCAAATTTTGTCATTTGCCGTAACCTTCGTGATGATGGCAGCGTTCGTGTGGGGTCGCTATCGTTATGATCTGGTCGCGGCCGCGGCACTGTTGCTTGCTCTCGCGGTTGGCATCGTGCCTTTTGACGAGGCCTTCAGCGGGTTCAGCGACGATATCGTGGTCATTGTCGGCAGTGCTCTGCTGGTGAGCGCAGGGATAGCACGCTCGGGTATCATGGAGGCCGCCATCAAGCGCTTTGCTCCGAAATTATCGGGAGTTCGGTCGCAACTGGCGCTGCTGGTGATCTTGGTCACGATTCTCTCTGCCTTTGTAAAGAATATCGGGGCGCTCGCTATCATGATTCCGATCGCCTTCCAGTTCGCGCGCCGGTCTAACATTTCACCCTCGACATTCCTGATGCCTATGGCGTTCGGATCACTGCTCGGCGGTCTCATGACGCAGGTGGGAACATCTCCCAACATCGTTGTGTCCCGAGTACGAGAGGAGCTGACCGGAACCGCCTTCACAATGTTCGACTTCACACCTGTTGGAGCTGGCATAGCCGCTGCCGGAACGATCTTCCTGCTGTTTTTCTATTGGTTGTTGCCGGTGCGCGAAAAGCTTGGCGGATCACTGAACGAAGCCCTCGACATCAAGAACTACCTTACAGAGGCTCGAATTGTCGCCGACTCCACGGTGCTCGGGAAAACCGTCGCAGACCTCATGAAGCTCGCCGGCGGCGATGCAATCGTGACGTCGATTCTGCGCAATCGCACGATGCGGATGACGCCACTGCCCGACGCGATCCTCAAGGTGAATGACATCCTGTTGCTCGAAGGCGACCCAGAAGCGCTGGATCGCCTTGTCTCCCAGGGCAGGCTCAGCGTGACCGGGGATAGGGTCGCTGGTGACGACACCACCAACGAAATGGTCGCTATCGAAGCCGTAATCGGTGAAAGCTCCTCTTTGATCGGCTGGACCGCCCAGCGCCTTGCCCTTTACGATCGCTTCAATGTCAACCTCCTGGCTGTCAGCCGTCGCGGGGAGCGCCTCGACCGCAGGCTGGCCGAAGTCGAGCTGAGGCTCGGGGACGTTGTCGTTTTGCGGGGCAGTGCAGCCAGGATGCCCGAGATACTTCGTGAACTCGGCTGCTTACCGCTGGCAGAAAGGGCTATCCTTCTTGGTAGCGTCCGCAAGGGTATCGTGCCGGTAGTAATCCTTGCTCTCGCCATGGTGGCGACGGCGTTTGGGCTGCTGCCAGTCTCCGTCGCCTTCTTCGCGGCCGCTGTCGCGATTGTGCTTTTCAAGGTCATTCCGCTCCGCGACGTATACCAATCGCTCGATGGGCCTATCCTCGTGATGCTGGCCGTTCTCATTCCAGTGAGCGATTCGCTGCGCAGTACAGGGGCGACGGGAGTAGTTGCCGGCGAGCTTGCTAGGCTGGGGACACTCCTTCCGGCGTCCGGCGCACTGATGCTCATCCTTGTCGCCGCCATGGCCGTTACGCCATTCCTCAACAATGCCGCCACCGTCCTTGTCATGGCGCCTATCGCCGCCGAGTTTGCTGGTGATCTGGGCTACCGGCCGGAAGCATTTTTGATGGCTGTCGCCATTGGCGCCGGCTGTGACTTTCTCACCCCGATCGGACATCAGTGCAACACGCTTGTCATGGGGCCGGGTGGCTACCGCTTCAGCGACTATCCCCGTCTGGGACTGCCCCTATCTTTTCTCGTAGTCATTGTTGCCGTGCCGATGCTTATGATCGTTTGGCCAGTGGACTGACATCCGATATTCGGATGCCCTCCTTGGAAATCCCACATGACACTACATTCGTGAATGAGGTCTCCGCCGCGCAACTGAGGGCGAAAAATCCAACGGTGAAAAGTTCGGTGTGCGATCCGGCAAAGAGCCTGAAGCAGACGCCCGGTCAGAAAAGCACCACAAAGGCGGAAAGACGTAGGTCGCGCCCAGACTCCGCCTAACCGGCATGCCGGCGGGTCGACATGCTTAACCTCCGCCAAGTGATCGCGCGAACGGCCAAAGCACCCGCCGCTGCTCGTTTCTGAGGGTTAAACTTATGAAAGCCCGCCGCCCCATTTGCGAAGCGGCGGGCTTCATCCGCCCCAACTTGTCAATGCAACTTTGGTGCCAAACCTTTTTGGCTCTCTATAGGACAATGGGCTGTCCGACAGCGATCAAACAGACATCCAAAATGCCAGCAGCAGGGCGCATAAGGATGAGACGAGGGCAGCGGTGGCAAAAAGCACGCCCTGCCAATCTGGCGGTGGATCGGACACCAACTTGTCGGGGGGCGGATGATTGTCATTCATGAAAAGCAATTTTGCAACGCCAAGTTTGGTCCCGTAAGCCTTCAGGTTGTCGGCGGAAATGGCCGCCGCCCTACCGAAGGCCAAAGAAACTCAAAATTGCCAAGACGACGACCACCGCACCGACGAGCCAAATGATATTGTTCATGATCTCTCTCCTGTTGCTTTCGAAAGTTCGCGCCTGGCAGCGCCGATCGTTCGGGACGCCTCTGCTTCGAGTTCTACAAGCTTCTCCCTGATCTCCTCCGGCTCGGCGTGCTCCAATCCGACAACGTCATTTCTGGTTTCATTCAGTGAAACGATGATCTCATCGAGTTTGGCGTGAATGGCGGCGGTGTCGCGATAGCCTTGTAGAAGGACAACACCAGTGATCACGATGGCGGCAACCGACAGGGCGTAGGTAACCGCACTTGTCAGACCAAAGGGCACCAGGGCGGTGCACAAAACCATTGCTATGAGAATGACATAGAAGCCCGGCGGCCGAGATAGGAAGTCGGAGGCCGCGAAAAGGAACCGATTCATATCCGGGCCAAAGTCATCAAGGCGACCAGTGCGGTAATCGCCACACAAATAGGCACTGCTGCCAGTAAGCCTGCCTCTAAGATCCGACTCTCTTTGTCGCGCAACATCAGGTCACCTACTCCAAGTTAAAGATATAGGTTCGCGAGCAGCTGGGCGGCTCGCGAACCTGCTATCGGCGTCGTGCTTGGCCAGCACTTTTATCCATCTGCTTTCTCCCAAGTTCGAGAGACAACAGCCGCGGGAGGCAGGCGTTCCAGTCGCTGTCTCTGACAGGACCAATGCGTGTTCTAGGACCAGACTTAGGCCCCAAAGGGACTAGACCTAAGTACCTAAGGCGGAACGTCTAGGGCGGCTCCATGTTCAAGTTGTCGGGCGGCGCGGGACGATGATCGTGTTGCGCCAGTCCCTACGGGAGTGCAGATATGAACATGCTTCTAAAGAACACCGCAGCAGCGATGTTGCTCTTGGCTGGGATCGGCTCAGCCGCCGCGGACGACATCATTATCCAGCCGGAACAAGACACCGTCATCCGCGAATATGTGAAGCAGCAGCCCCTGGCGTCGGTCAAGCTCCCCGGCGTGGAACTGAATGTCGGGACAGCTCTGCCGGACACGGTTGAGATCCATGAGGTTCCCAACGTCAAATACCGCTATGTGGTGGTCGACAACCGCACGGTGCTGGTGGACCCAGGCACCCGAAAAATCATCAAGGTTTACGACTGAACGAACCAATTCAGCCCCGCCGCCATCGCTGGCGGCGGGGCTGAAGCGTATAAATCTCCACATCCGGACGAAGATGAGGAGCCTTAAAGTCGCGACATCGCAAGCGCTCTTGGCACGCCTCTCCGGCACGAATGCGGGAAGCACGTTAGAGCGAAGGCCGAGAGGAAACCTCTCCAAAGGTCTCGGGCTTTATGGATGATGGTCGCGGCCAGGCAGAGTTTTCCTCTCAGCAAGCCAGTCCAGGAGTTCAAGGACCTTCAGGGCACGATCTGTGCACGAGTAATACGCTTTTTGACGCTCCTGCCTCCGGGTGACCAGCCCAAATTCTCGCATTATGCTAAGATGTTGGGAGAGTGCGGAGTTGCTAAGCCCTAATCGCGACGCCAGATCAGAAACGGATATTTCTCCGTCGGCAAGAATGATTAGAGCGAGAAGGCGCTTTTCATTAGCCATGGCAGCGAGCAGCTCGGCGGACGGCGCATAAATGCTGGGCTTTTCGGGATCCATGATGTCTCCCTCACTCACGCGTCGAGCGGGCCTCGCGCAGGCCGAATGTAAAGAACTCGCCTCCCATTTACCGCAGCGGCGGGCCAAGGATGACGTGCCCGGATCGTCGGGCGCTCCGGCGCGTCAGAACTATTAGCGTAGCTTAATGTTCCGTCAGAAGGGCGTCGCTGTCTGACGGTCGGCGTCGGCGGCTAAGCGCCTTAGCTCCTGGATCGCCCCTTCTTCGAAGCCTGGGAACCTTTGGCTTCGGCAGCAAGGCGTTGTTCTCGAAGTCGCGCAGTCTTTAAAAAACGCGCCTCTCTCTCGGCCGCGTTATCAACTTTTGCCTCGCGGTCTGCGCGATCCAATCGGTCATTTGTCGATGCTTCGCTGGGACACTTTGGCCTCCTACCAGAAGACCGTTGAATTTACTTTTCGCTAAATTGTTCCCGCCAATTCGGCGACTGCCTTCCTGACGCTTGCGCACCAACAAAGCGAAAGCCCGCCACCGGCGTAGCGGGCTCTTGAAGAGGCAGGCAATTGGAGGGTACTGGCAAACTAGCTACCGCCATAGTTCCGGCATCAAAGGTGCCGGATCGCAACGCCGCATGTCGACAGCATCGATGGCCGGAGATGAACGGCAAGGACGCCTGTGCAGTTCGCCAAGCACCTTCGGGTCCGGAGAGCCTGCACTGCAGCCTAGCAAGCTCTTCGAAATAGGCCGCGAGATCGTCATCAGCATTCGCCGGCTCTGAACATTGGTGATGCTGTGGTACCCACGGTGATGTTGTGGAACCCAGCGCAAGCCTCACATCGCTGCTTCCTGCTCCATCTCTTTCATGTCCTGAAAGCGGTCCGCAATCCGTGGGTGAACCCGGCCGCCGTCCGCAGCACCGATGGCCACGACAATCTCGTCGGCAGCCGGGCCGTCGGCGATCTGGAAGTTGGCGGTGATGAAATGCGAGCGGCGACCGTTCTCGCTCTTGTGCATCATCGGCAGCGATAGCAGCGCGCCCGGCGCGTTGCGGGTGTTACAGAATTCGAGATAGGTCGTGCCGCCGACGGCGTCGCGGAAGACATTGCCGAAGCGCAGCGTATGGATCATGGCGGAGGCATGCTCGATCTCGCCGGCGGTTCCGACGGCGGCCGCCTTGCCGTAGCTTTCGATGCGTTCCGCCTGCATCAATCCAATCAGGCGGCTCGTGAGTTCCTGCCCCAGCCGGGGCGCTATGGCGACAATCTCCGGCCGCAAATGCTCGACGAAGCCGCGCCCGGCCCATGGATTGCGCAGGACGGCTGCCACCACGATCGACGTTACCGGCCTTGCACCCGCTTTGCCGCCTTCGATGTGCACTTCCTCGATGAAGGTGCTGACTTTTCGCAATTCCATGATTTGGCCTCCCCAGGTGGAAGCTCAAGATAATGCACGCCAACCGTCGGGTATTCCTCCGGTTCGTAGGAAGAAACGGCGTGCGTCCCGCTTGGAAGCGGTGTAGCGTTCGTATATCCGCGACGGCTTAAATTCGCCCTTCGCGAGCGGCGGAAGATCAGGCGTGGACCACGAATCGCAAATTCTCTCCTTGCGGGACGCCGCCAGCCTCATCAATTCGGGCGGCGATCTCCAGTCCGTGCTGCGCCATCTCGTGCTGGCGGCCTGTCGTCATGCCCAATGGACTTTAGGCTCGATCATGGGCATCGACGCCGCCCACGGCCACGCCTATGTCATCGTGCGCCACGACCCGACGCTCATTCACCGCACGTTGCCGGACCGTTGGGAGCTGGCCACCAGTCCCTCGATCGTCGCGCTCAACCGCAACGAGCCGGTCTACATCAGGGACGCGCGCGTATCGGAGGAGTTCCCGGGCTACCGCCGAGAAGCCTTCGAGCGCGACTACCGCAGTGTTCTGGTCATGCCGATGAACTGCGTCGACGAAGACGGCCGGCCGATGGTGCTGACCGTCGTTTCGCGCGAGATCACCGAAGTGACGGCGCAGGATATCGCCTTCATCGGCATGATCGTGCATCTGGGTGAGATCGCGGTCGAGAAGCAGCATCGGCTGCGCCAGGAGAAGCAGGCCGGCGAGCGTCTGCAGCGCGCCCTATCGGCGCACACCTCGCTTCTGCAGCAAGCCTTGTCGGACGGATCGGTGGCCTCGCTCGCCGAAAAGGTCAGCGAGCTGCTACCCAATCCTGTGGTGGTGATCGATTTCCATGCCAATCTGGTTGTCGCCGGCCGTTCCCCGAGCGAGGCGCATTTCGACGCCGCCTCCTGGCAGCAGGCGGTGAGCGGAACGCTCAGCCGGCAGATCTTCAAGATAGCGCGCGGCGTGTCCGACGGGCGTCACACCGAGACGCTGTTCGTCGATGACGGCAAGCGACAGCTCAAGCTTTCGGTGCGCATCGAGCCGCTTAGCATCGACGCCGAAGTGGTTGGCGCACTGATGATTTTCCCGACGCCTCACGAGTCTGGTCAACTCGATCAGATGCTGCTCGACAGCACCAAATTCGCACTCAGCGTGCAGATGATGCGCAGCTTCGTGCGCTTCCGTTTCGAGACGCGCTCGCTGACCGAGCTTTTCCTGGAGGTGGCGGAGCGCCGCTGGCGCGACGAGGCCGATATCGTCAGTCGCGCCCGCCGGCTGGGGCTCGACTTGACCGTTGCACAGAAGATGATCGTCGTCGACCTCGCCGAACAGGACGGTGCCATCGGCCTTGCCGATCCGCATCACGAGGTCATGCGTCTGCTGCAGCAGGCCGGCATTGCCGGCACGGCAATCGCGGTGGAGGATGGGCTTGTCTGTCTTGTCCCGGCCGATACCGGGCAGGATGGCGCGCGCTTCGCGAAATTGCCGCACAAGATTGCGGCCGGGCTTGGCCGCTATTTCGAAGCTGAGCCGGTGGTTGTGCTTTCCGAGGCCTGTGCCGCGCTGGTCGATTATCCCATCGCCTGGGAGCGGTGCCGCCGCATGATCCGGATCGGCCGTTCCTTCGGGCGCACCGGCGTTTTTGCCGGCCAGGATTTCGGTCCGCTGCCGATATTGGTCGCCGCTGCCGACGCTCCGGACGTGCGCGGCTTCGTCGACGAAAGTGTCGGCGCCCTGATCGCGCATGACCGCGAGCACGGCACGCCCTATCTGGAGACGTTATTTGCCTATCTGCGCGAGGGCTGCCGCAGCCAGGCCTGCGCCGACGCCATCGGCCTGCATGTCACCACCTTACGCTATCGCCTGTCGCGCATGGAGGACCTGTTCGGCATCCGTCTCGACACGCCCGAACAGCGCTTCGCGGTTGAACTCGCGATCCGTCTCAGCGGCATCATCGACAGCCGCACGCCGACAGCCCGTTAGACTCTGTTGACCTCGCCACCACTGTTTCGACGCGGCAGCCGCCGCAAGTGCAGGCGCGCTGCGCCTGCACTTGCTCGGGATGGCAGCAGCACGCCCCGACATCTTTCCTACAGACCGGAGGAAGAAGGCCGGCCGTCTCTTGCCTAGCTTTCATCCGACACTATGGGAGGAAAGCAATGGCGGACGCGGTGGTACACAGGACGATCGACCCGATCGCCTTGCGTCGTGCCTTCGGCACCTTCGTCACCGGCGTGACCGTCATCACCACGCGCGACTGCGACGGCAATCCGCGCGGCATGACCGCGAACTCCTTTACCTCGGTCTCGCTTGACCCGCCGTTGCTCCTGGTCTGCGTCGCCAAGGCGGCGGCGAGCTTTCCCGCATTCAACGAAACACGGTCCTTCGCGGTCAATTTCCTCCATGAAGGCCAGGTCGACGTTTCTTCGGTGTTCGCATCCAAAGCGGCGGACAAATTCCAGTCGGTCAACCATGACCGCGCCCACACCGGCGCGCCGATCCTCACCGACAGCCTGACATGGTTCGACTGCACCGTTCACAACCGCATCGAGGCCGGCGACCACATCATCCTGATCGGCCAGGTCCAGGCTTTCGGAACCAGCCCATCGGCGCCGCTCGGGTTTTGCCGCGGCCGTTACGCCAGCGTAAAGGATCCGCTGCCTGCCGGCTGGCTGGCCTCGCAGGACATGATCATCGGCTATCTTGTCGAAGCCGGCGACCGCATCCTCTTGCGCACCGATGGCAAGGGAAGTTGGGTGCTGCCGACGGCGCGGCGCCGCAAGGCCGACAGTCAGCTCGTCCTCGATGGCGGCGAGGCGCTGACCCTCGTCCCTGAAAACACCTTCCTCTATTCGGTCTTCGACGTCGCCGACAGCGACCCGGGCTATCTCATCTACCGCGCCGAACTGAGCCGTGAGAGCGCTGAAGCCGCACTTCCGGAGGGTCACGCCTTCTTTTCCGTCGACGCGCTGCCCTATGAGCGGATCGCCACGCATGAACTGCGCGCCATGCTGCGCCGCTATGCCCGCGAGCGCCAGGACAAACGCTTCGGCATCTATATCGACACCGGCGATGGCGGCCGTGTCGCCATGATCGACGGCCAGTCGCAATCGTGGACGCAGGCCGCGTCCGAATGATGCTCCACGCAGGACAGACAGCATGAAAACGACGGTCGGATCGCTCGAAGGCTCACGCCAGAACCTGTTCATCAACGGGGCGTTCGTGGCGCCGAAAACCGGGCAGTACATCGACAGTTTCGACCCGACCACCGGCAAGCCCTGGTACGAGTTCGCCGAGGCCGGCGCCGAGGATGTCGGCGCGGCCGTCGAGGCCGCACGTACCGCTTTCGCGGCGCCTGCCTGGCGGCGCATGACCCAGACCGACCGCGGCAGGCTGGTGCGCCGGCTGGCGGAACTGGTGCTGGAGCACGCCGACGCGCTGGCGCTGATCGAGACCCGTGACAACGGCAAGCTGCTCAAGGAAATGCGGGCGCAGATGCGCGCCATGCCCGACAGCTACACCTATTTCGCAGGGATGGCCGACAAGCTGCTCGGCGACACCATTCCGGTCAACAAGCTCGACATGCTCAATTTCAACCTGCGCGAGCCGATCGGCGTCGTCGGCATGATCACGCCATGGAACTCGCCGCTGATGCTGCTCACCGGCACGCTGGCGCCATGCCTGGCGCTCGGCAACACGGTGGTCGTCAAGCCGTCCGAGCATGCCAGTGCCTCCACGCTCGCGCTGGCCGAGCTGATCATGGAGGCCGGCTTCCCGGCCGGCGTCGTCAATGTCGTGACCGGCACCGGCGCCGTGGCGGGGGACGCGCTGACCCGGCACCCTGGCATCGCGAAATTCGTCTTCACCGGTTCGACGGCGACGGGCCGGCGGATTGCCGCCAATGCGGCTGAGAACCTCATCCCCTGTTCGATGGAACTCGGCGGCAAGTCGCCACATGTCGTCTTCGACGACGTCGACATCGACCATGCCGTCAACGGCGTCGTGTCCGGTGTGTTCGCGGCGGCTGGGCAGACCTGCGTCGCCGGTTCGCGCTGTTTCGTCGAGGCCAGCGTCTACGATCGGTTCGTCGAGGCGCTGGTCGAACGCACGCGGCGCGTGCGGGTCGGGCTGCCGATGCTGGAGGAAACCGACGTCGGACCGCTGGCGCTGTCGGTGCAACTCGCCAAGGTAGAAGGCTACGTCGCCTCGGGCGTGCGCCAGGGCGCGCGGATTGCGGCCGGCGGCAAGCGGCCGCAGGCGGATGAGCTTGCAGGCGGCTGGTACTTCGAGCCGACCGTGATGACCGATGCCGACAACGGCATGGACTTCATGCAGGAGGAACTATTCGGTCCTGTCGTCGGCGTCATCCCGTTCTCGTCGGAAGACCAGATGATCCGTCTCGCCAACGACACCCGCTATGGCCTCGCCTCCGGCATCTGGACCCGGGACATCAACCGCGCGCTGCGTTTCGCCAGGAATGTTGAAGCCGGCACCGTCTGGATCAACACCTACCGCGCCTCGTCCTTCATGTCCGCCAATGGCGGCTTCAAGGAGAGCGGCTACGGGCGGCGCGGCGGCTTCGACGCCATGGAGGAGTTCTCGCGCCTGAAGAACGTCGTCATCGACTACTCGGGCGCGATGCAGGACCCCTTCATTATCCGCCTTCGCTGACCAAACCGACGCACTGGGGAGACCGACATGAAATTCGCCGTTTCGCTGACCATGGAACGCTTCTCGCCCGACATGCCGATGTCGAAGGTGAAGAGCAATCTCCTCGAGTTGGCGCGCCTGGCCGACGAAGGTGGCTTCGAGACGCTGTGGACGGCCGAGCATCACACGATCGAATGCACGATCTCGCCCAACCCCCTGATGACGCTGACCTGGCTTGCCCAGCATACCGAGCAGATCCGCCTCGGCACCTCGACGCTGGTCGCGCCCTACTGGAGCCCGATCCGGTTGGCAGGGGAGGCGGCACTTTGTGATCACCTGACCGGCGGGCGGCTGGAGTTCGGCATCGCGCGCGGTTCTTACCAATATGAGTTTGACCGCATGGCCGGCGGCATGCCGCAGCAGGAAGGCGTTGCCTATCTGAAGGAGCTGGTGCCGGCGGTGAAGAAGCTGTGGGCACAGGATTATGCCCATGACGGCGATTACTGGAAGTTCCCACTCGCCGCCGGCGTGCCGAAGCCGCTGCAGAAGCCGCATCCGCCGATCTGGGTGGCCGCGCGAGACCCGGGAACCTTCGACTGGGCGGTCGGCATCGGCGCTTCGATCCTGTCGACGCCCTTGTCGGCGCCGGCGGCCGAGATCGCCGTGCTCGGCGAGAAATTCCGCAAGGCCGTCGCCGATCATCCAGAGGTGCCGCGCCCGCGCCTGATGATGCAGCGGCGCACCTGCGTCTACGAACGAGCGCAGGACTGGGAGATCGCGGTCGGGCATGCCATTGACTATGGCCGCGCGTTCGAGAACCTGTTCCAGAACATCGGCACCGTGCAAAACGGCTTTCCCGAAGCTATCCCCTACGAGAGAGTCAAGGGCAAAGACAATTACAATCCCGAGAACATCCGTCGCAACCTGATGTTCGGCACGCCCGACGAGGTGATCGAGAAGCTGCTCGACTATGAAGCCGCGGGCGTTGACCAGTACTGCCTCGGCCTGACGTTCAACCTGCCGTTCGAGCTGCAGAAGAAGACGATCAAGCTGTGGGTCGACGAGGTGATGCCGGTCTTCGCCGCGCGCGAGCGCGACAGGGCGCGCCAGGCGGCGAGGGCGTGACTATGGCGCGCTCCGGCCAGCTCGATGTCGATGGCGTGCTGCTCAACTGGCGCCTTGAGGGTGAGGGTGGGTTGCCGCTGGTCTGCATCCATGGAGTCGGCTCCTATCTCGAAGCCTGGAGTGGCGTGGCGGGCCAACTGAAAGATCGCTTCTCGGTTCTCACCTTCGACCTGCGCGGCCATGGCCGCTCCAGCCGGATCAAGGGCCGTTACGAGATCGACGATTTCGTCAAGGAAACGCTGGCGCTGGCCGACCATGTCGGGTTTGCCACCTTCCATGTGGCCGGGTTTTCACTGGGTGGCCTGATCGCACAGCGCCTGTCGCTGACCCATGCCGAGCGCCTGAAAAAACTGGTGTTGCTGTCGACGGTCGCCGGCCGCACGCCCGAGGAACGGCACGCGGTGCGTGGCCGGCTGGCGGCGCTGATGGCGAGCGATGCCTCAGTGCATCATGAAGCCTCGCTGTCGCGCTGGCTGACGGAGGATTTTCAGGACAGCAACCCGGAGACCATCGCCGAGTTGCGCCGGCGTGACGCTGAAAACGACCGCGACTGCTATGCGGCCGCCTATCGCGTTCTGGCCGAGACCGATTTCGGCGGCATTCTCGACCGCATCACCTGCCCGACGCTGATCGTGACCGGGGAGGACGATCAGGGCTCCAGCCCGCGGATGGCACGGCTGATGCACGAACAGGTGCAAGGGTCGCAACTCGCCATCCTGCCCGGACTTCGTCATTCGATCCTGATCGAGGCGCCGGCTCGGGTTGCCACGCTGATGGGCGATTTCCTGATGGACGCTGACCGCGGGAAAGGGGGGCGGCGCCGATGAATAGCAGCCTTCGCGATGCGAAAGCCAACGCCGGACACCAGGGGCTGCACGACACCTCGCAGGGAGCGGGCCGGGACCTTCCCTGTGATCGGGGGAATGGCGACGGCAAACATCCTCCGCCACATCGGAAGACCGGACCGGCCGCGACGTCGCTAAATCCGCGGGCCTTTGGGAGAGGACGCCGACCAGGTCGGCACGAAATTGCGACGTCACGACCGGCTGAACGGAAGTGACTGCAAGGAACTGAACAACAACAGGGGAATACGGATATGACATTCTGGAACAGACCACAGCTGACGTTGGCCGCGATGGCGCTTGCGCTTGGCGCATATCCTGCTCACGCAGGCGCGGTGCTCGACCGCGTTGTGGCGGCCGGCACGCTCAAGGTGGCGACCGATGCCAACTGGGCGCCGCAGTCCTTCGTGAATTCCAGCAACGAGCTGGACGGCTTCGATGTCGACGTCGCCAAGGCGATCGGCAAGCACCTCGGCGTCAAGGTCGAGTTCATCACGCCCGGCTGGGACATCATCACCGCCGGCCATTGGGCGGGGCGCTGGGACATGCATGCCGGCTCGATGACGCCGACCAAGAAACGCGCCGAGATCTTCGATTTTCCGGCGGTCTACTATTACACGCCGGCGGCCGTTGCCGTGCACAAGGACAGCAAGGCCAAGACGCTGGCAGATCTCGACGGCAAGGTGGTCGGCGCCACCAGCACCTCCACCTTCGAGGCCTATGCCAAGAAGGATCTGACGCTCGACGCCGCCGGCGCGCCGCCATTCGAGTACAAGCTCAACCCGAAGGAGGTCCGCTCCTACGAGAATTCGACGACCGCCTTTGACGACCTCCGCCTCGGCGACGGCGTGCGCCTGGACGCGGTGGTCTCTTCACTGCCGTCGATCCTCGACGCCGAGAAGGCCGGTTACCCGATCAAGCAGCTGGGCGACCCAGTATTTTACGAGCCGCTGGCGATCGCCACCGAACGCGGCGATCCCGAACTCTCCGCCAAGATCGGCGACGCCGTGAAAGCGATGAAGGAGGATGGCACGCTGAGCAAGCTTTCCGAAAAGTGGTACGGGCAGGATTACTCGAAGACCAACTAGCCCCCTTAAAAGGCGCCTGCCCCCCGGGCAGGCCGCCGAACAGCCGGTGCTCAAAGATGCTTTATCCGGATACCGTCGAAGCCGAAGTCCTCGTCCACAAACCCTGGTTCGTGGCTACGATGTTCGGCGTCGTTCTGCTTCTCTTCATGGCTTTCAACATGTCGAGCACCAGCTTTGCCGAACTGATGCGCCCCGTGATCGGCGAACCGTCGGTGAGTGGCTTCTACGGCCGCTTTGCCATTGCTTTCGCCATAGCGGTGATCTTCACCTTGAATGTCGTGTTGATCGGCTTCGCGCCGCTCAAGTTCCAGATCGGCATCGTATGGCTCGAACTGCTGCTCCTGTTTGTTGGCTTCTTCGAGACGTTCCATCTCAGCTTGCCCTTTATCAGAGAGAAACTGCCGTTCCTGATCAGCCAGGGCGTTGTCACCACGCTCTACGTCTCGGCGATTTCCATCGTCATCGCTTCGGTCATCGCGGTGGCGGGAGCGGTCGCCAAGCTCTCCAACAATGGCTTCGCCTACGCCATCGCCAGCTTCTACACCTCCTTCTTTCGCGGCCTGCCCCTGCTGATGCAGGTCTATCTGATCTATCTCGGGCTGCCGCAGCTCGGCTTTGTCATTGATGCGGTTCCGGCCGGCATCCTGGCGCTATCGCTCTGCTACGGCGCCTACATGACCGAGATCTTCCGCTCCGGCATCCAGAGCATCGATCGCGGCCAGTGGGAGGCGTCGCGCTCCATGGGCTTCGGCTTCACGCTGACCATGCGTCGCATCATCCTGCCGCAGGCATTGCCGGTCATCATTCCGCCAACGGGCAACCAGTTCATCTCGATGCTGAAGGATTCCTCGCTGGTCTCGGTCATCGGCGTGTGGGAGCTGATGTTCCTGGCGCGCACCCTCGGACAGAAGACCTTCCAGCACATGGAGATGCTGATCTCGGCAGCGATGATCTACTGGATGCTGTCGATCTGCCTCGAACTGGTCCAATCGCGGATCGAACGGCATTACCACAGGAGCAAGGTGCGATGAGCGCCCCCGCCATCATTGAAGCCAAGTCCGTTTCCAAATGGTATGGCCAATTCCAGGCGCTGAAGGACATCAACCTGATCGTCCACAAGGGCGAGCGGATCGTGATCTGCGGGCCCTCGGGTTCCGGCAAATCAACCCTCATCCGCTGCTTCAATCGCCTGGAGGCGCATCAAGAGGGCGACATTGTCGTCAACGGCGTTGCCTTACATGGCAAGATGACCAACGTTGCCGCCGTGCGTTCCAACGTCGGCATGGTCTTCCAGCACTTCAACCTGTTTCCGCACATGACGGTGCTGATGAACTGCATGGCCGGCCCAATGTGGGTGAAGGGCGTATCGGAAAAGCAGGCGCGCAAGACCGCGCTGAAGTTCCTCGAGCGGGTCCGCATTCCCGAACAGGCGAACAAGTTCCCCATCCAGCTGTCCGGCGGACAGCAGCAGCGCGTGGCGATTGCCCGCAGCCTGTGCATGGAACCGGCTGTCATGCTGTTCGATGAGCCGACCTCCGCACTCGATCCGGAAATGGTCTCCGAGGTGCTAGAGACGATGACGGGATTGGCTCGGGACGGCATGACCATGGTGTGTGTAACACATGAGATGGGTTTTGCTCGTGCGGTTGCCGACCGGGTGATCTTCATGGACGCTGGGCAGATCGTCGAGGAGGGCACGCCCGACGGGTTTTTCGGCCACCCTTGCCATGATCGAACCAAGTTGTTCCTCAGCCAGATACTAAAGCATTAAACTTCCAGAAAAAAATGCGTGGATGCGCTGGACGAACGG
>NZ_RZPQ01000005.1:0-29700 GCF_003999135.1 Mesorhizobium sp. M7A.F.Ca.CA.004.06.1.1
ATTGGTCATAGCTCAATCCCACTTGGGGCAAGAGCTTTCCAATCTCCCTGCCGTCCGCGCCCGTAAAAACGTGCAGACGATTCAATGAAGATACGCCTTGTGGCGCGCGATTGACACTGAAATGCGATTCGATGCACGGCGTCCCCTCAGCCGGCAAATTACAAAACATGGACGTTCAAAGTTAAAGGGTTGGAATCGTACAGAACTCTGCTTAGTACGAAACCGACAATTCGTGATAGGCGGCCAACGCGAGATCGATCAGGCCGAACCTGCAGAACTGACAATTCCCGCAATGCGGATAGCGACGGCATCAAGTCCGCCGTCGTAAATTCTCGTCAGGACGTGTTCCGCAGCTTGAGCCCTTTGGGCAGTGCACCCGAGAAGGTCGCCACCGCCCAACCTTGCCGGCCTATTGGCGACGCAATCCCAAACTCCCCACGATCCGTCGCGTTCAATATGACAGTAGAATCGGTGCTGGTGATTTTCCATGCAACTTAAACCCCCAACGTGCCGTTTGGGGTCCGCTCTATCCTGGAAGGTGGTTAATGGGCGTGCCGCGTTTGCCGTCACTTGCGGCATCCGAATGCCGCTTCCCTGCAGGATTTCCCGAGGAATCATAGCCGGCCCGTGTTGCATTCTCCGGCCGGCGCGGTGCTATATGCTGAGAATTCAGGGGCACAGACCATGATCCACACCCGCGCCGTAGTCTGCGCCCTAGCGCTCACGACCTTTGCCGCGGGTGCGTATGCCGATCAGCCCATGACAGGCAAGATGGCGAAATACATAATCGCTGGGCGTATCCTCAGCAACCGAGTTTGCGACAATGACCGTTTCTATCTGGATGAAGCTCGGCGGCTTCAATCCCTCGCGTTCGATCAGGTCGGCAAGAAACTAGGTTCATTTGAGCAAGGGCAGGAAACCGGGTTAGGCATGCCTGAGAGCGCCTGTGAGCAGCTTTACATCGATGCCGGAAACTGGAGCATGCTTCGCCCGGGACGGCCCTCAGAAGCCGTTGCGGAACAAATCAAATTGCTCGCCGCGATCGATAACAATAACTGCAATTGGGACAATGCGACTAAGGCTGACTTCGATCCACCGAAATACCCTGCGATGGTTCAGGCATCCAAAACATGGTTGGCTGAAAAGGAAATTCATAGCGTCGGTTACGACCGGCTGATCGAACTGCAATCCCTCTATGGATTTGAAACGACTATGGCCTACGTGGACGCCGGCAATTCTTAGGGCGTGTCCGACAAGATGACAGAGATTTGCCCAATCATCGAGGAGTTCGCCAAGTCACTTCTTGGGCGATAATTGGCGCAGGTTTGAGTCATCAGTAGATCAACGTCAGCCGCAGTCCGTTGTCGTCCAGCACGTTCGTTGTCGCGGGTGGCCACTGTCACGCGACACGCTGAAACGACTGAGGGCAGTTGTACGCGACGGACGAGGGCGTTATTGGCGCTTTTGTGCGACTACCTGGATTTGTGCGGTTAGGCAGAGCCCTCGGTCTCGCTTTCCTCATCGAACAGACGCGGCACCGGGAGATAAGCGTTGGCAATGGGCCAATCGCCAATGATGGTCTTGATCAGATCCGATTTCGCCTAGCTGAAATCGATGACGGGCTTTTCGGGAGAGGCCATTTTGCATCACTCGCAACACGGCTAACCAATCGATGCCATCCGCTTGGGACGACAATCTCTCAATGATGATCGAGGGGGAAGCTGGTTGATGTCAGCCCTGGTTGACCAAGGCGGTGATGCGAATGCCCGATTTTCGCGGTTGTTCCGGCCATGCAATGATAGCACAGCGTGACGACCTCTGAACACCCTTTACCGCAGGATTAGCCCGCCGGTTCTATTGATCTGCCTCATACCAACATTGCGCAAAGCGACAATTCAAAATAGGTTCGCACTGCCAATTCAGGAGTGAACAATTGACCGATGAAATTGAACGAAACACAGATCTGATTGAGCTGACGGTCGATATTGTCGCCGCGTTTGTACAAAATAACGCCGTGCCAGTGGCTGGGCTGCCGGATCTTATTTCTTCGGTCAACGCCGCGCTTTCGAAATTGGGCCCGACAGCGGTCGCGGAGCTACCGCCGCTGACGCCGGCCGTGAACCCGAAGAAGTCGATCTTTCCGGATTACATCGTAAGTTTGGAAGACGGTCGCAAATTCAAGTCAATGAAGCGCCATCTGGGTTTGCTTGGGATGACGCCCGAACAGTACCGCACGAAATGGGGTTTGCCTCGCGACTACCCCATGGTGGCGCCAAGCTATGCCGCACAGCGATCGGAGTTGGCAAAGTCGATAGGGCTAGGGCTAAAGCCTGCCACGAAGGATCCCGCCAAGAAAGCGCCGGCCAAGAAGCCAGCCCCAAAGGGTATCAAGGCTAAAGGCGCAAAGCGCAATCTCACAAGGAACGCGTAAAGCGAAGCTGGGGCTTCGTATCTCCGTCATGCAACGCCTAGGGGTGTCACCTTACCCACAGGCTGGGCACGGCGAGCAACGCAGTCGCCGGAGAACCGTCTAACCACTACTTACATTAGGGATATCTTGCAGATCAGCCTTATCTGGGGTATCTAATGGCGGGGGTGGTGTTATATGTACTGGATAATGTTGTTTGCCGGGGTGGGTTGCATTATGGCCTTGTTTGGCCTCTTGGTTCTCAGTGGCCTGGTGGGGGACCCGGGTGCTCACAGGTTCAAGTCCCACAAGGACAAGCCGAACTAGTCAGCTTCCGCGCTACTTGCCTTTAACGACCGACAAGATTGTTGGATCGACATCGAATATCTTACGGGCTCGCGCTGAGAAGAAACCTACCTGAAGCGCATTGCAAAACGCCGCGGCCGACGCGAGTAAAAGCGGGCCCTCCATCAGAACGCCAGCCGTACACAATACGACGGTTGCGAGGCCGGTACCCAAGGTAATGCGAAAAGCAAACTTTTCGTCGCCTAACACCATCAACAAAACTCCTGACGATCCGCCGAGAACATGGCAAACTTGGCCGCAGCCTAAGATCAGCGCTATCCACAAAGAACTTTCGTAGTGTGGGTTCCAAATCTGCACAGCGGCATAGCCGAGAGTCACCAACCCGAAATACATTAAGCAAGTCAGGAGCGTCGAAACACCAACCAATGTTCTGAGAGATCGCTGAAGTCCCACTCGGTCGCCCAGCGTCCAATGCTGTACCGCAGAAGGGGCAAAGGCGGAATTTGCGATGCTGAGCGGCATGATCAGTACCGTCGAAATCCTCAAAGCGACACCATATTGCGCAACTTCTGAGAAGCTAGTGAAGAGCGTCAGCAGAACCATGTCGACCTGAGATAGACCGAACAACATCAAGGTTGTCGCGAGATTCGGCAGAGTACGAAGGATAATCGCTCGTAGGTTTGTCTCTACGTTTGCTGGCTCAGTCCAGCGGCGCGACATCATAAAAATGCTAAAAGCGCCAAAACCCGCTGCCATCGCGAAGCCGACCAAACTACACAATAGGACCTGATGAAGGGTGACGCTGCTGTGTGTCACGAGGGCAAACGCGAGGAAGAGGGCCACAATGGCACTAGGGAAGGCCATGAGGAAAGCCGAACTCCGAATCGAGTGAACCGCTCGAAGCAGTTCGACTTGGACAGACCCCAAAGCTGCGCAGGGAATGGCTACGGCGACTATCGGCAAAATTTCTCCCCATTCGTTGCCTCCGCTGCTTCCGATCCAATGTTCTGCAAGCCAGAATGCCAATGCTGTGATGAGGCCGAAAGAGACAACTAGTCCCTGGATCCTAGCTATAAGATCCCGCGCTCGTCCAAAGTCTCCTTTCGCGGTCGCGGCCGAGACAAGCGCCGGCACAGTAAATGTGAGGCCCAATTGAACCAGGATTGCAAATCCTGAGGTGAGTATCTGAGCAATGAAATAGATGCCGACTTTGTCTGGAGGCAAGGCAAGAGGAAGTAGCAAGGAGCTCGCAAGACCTGCAGCCAATATGCCAACGCGGCCGGCGGCAGCGGCGCCACTAGCTCGCCATATCGAGGGCGCGGAAGCGACCGGAAGATCAATGGAGATGGGGTCGCTCATTGGGAGGCGCTCGGCTAGCCCGGGGACAAAGGGACGAACAGTTGGGAGTAATTGTGGCGTCTGCATGATTGGGCGCCCAATTGCAGTGAATTGGAACCGGGGTTAGTCCAGAAAATGGCGCGCCCACCCTGTCTGGATAAAGTGACCCTTCAGTTCGTCGTAGTTCGAGATGATCTCAGATTGAGCGCCGGTTCTCTGCCTTTTGAAACGGCTTTCGAGAGGTGCATCGCGCAAATTCAGAAATTCGAGGCAGCGCAATACGCCAGAGCCGTCGACCAACTGTTCATATGTTACATGCAAATTGGGAAATTCACTCGCTATCCGGTGCAAAGCGGAGTTGTCGCTTGTCCATTTCTCAAAAGCGGTCAATACATCATTTGGATCTGCATAAAAGTCATTTATTTTTGTCGGCCCGTAGTCCGATCTCCATGAATTATTTAAAGCCGCAAGTCTGTACGAAATATATTGATCCAACAGGTTGTCGCGTGACAAGCGGACAATCTTGTATCCGAATCTCTTGAATGCTTCTACCGCGTCAGTATGCTCCAGCAGAGACAGGTAGGGCATTTTGAAACCGGTGACCCTGCTACCCTTTTTGTGGAGCATCTTCTCAAGATAGCTAGCCACGTCCTTCTGACGGGAGTTTCTGAAAGATATTGTGCGCCGCCTGACCAAGTCGGCGATTAAGCGCGCCGTCGGTGAGAATAGCTCGCCTTCGCACGTTGCATCTGGGTGAGAGTCAAGCAAAGCCTGGAGATAGCTGGACCCCTGTCTCCCCACAAACAAAATCGCGAAAAATGTATGATCAGTCATTGGCAGATAATTGCTACACCGTTCAAAGGCCCATTCATCCTAGACGTCTAGCACCATCCCGAGTATTTGACAGGGCGTAGGATGATTGGATGGATATTTTGCACATCAAATCAGAAACCCAGTGCCTCTATGGGCAACGGCCGAAGCTATTAGCGAGGAACTCGCCGATAAGGCCGCGTGGCTGCACGTCTTACGCGCTGCTTAGACCCATTAACCGCCTGTATTCCGACTCCTTGGCGCGATTGCAAAAGCACGCGGACAGTTCGACATGACGGATAAGACGGGAGAGATGACGCGCAGTTTGGCTTCAGAGGGGGATGCGAGTGATGTCCCGAAAATCGTTCAACAGGAATCCGTGCTCGTCTTCGAATCTTTTGAAGAAACAGCGGCCTTTAAGCTAGGCTGCGCGCTTCGTTCCATCGCAGTGCGCGAACAGGTCGGGATCGTTATCGACATTCGGCTCTGGGATCGTCAATTATTCTACGCCGCGCTTCCGACATCAACGGCGTCGAATGGTGAATGGGCACGGCGCAAGCTTAACGTAGTCAAGCTCTTTCACAAGAGCAGCTATCTCTTAGCCCTACAGCAGCAACGTGAGGATCGCACTTTCCCTCCCGGATACGGTCTGAATCCACAGGATTTCGTTCTAGCCGGCGGGGCTTTTCCAATCCGGGTCAAAGGGGTGGGCGTGATTGGAGCGATTGCGGTGTCCGGCCTCAGTCAACGCAGTGACCATAACCTCGCAGTAGCAGGTCTATGCGAGCACCTTGGAAAGGATGCCAACCTTTTGTCCCTCGGTCCCGAGACATGGAACTAGTCTCTGTTGGCTGCATTCCGTCGTTCCCGCATACGCACCGATACGGGGGCAAACGCGCACCGGGCTATCAGAAGAGCGTGGCTTACGGCTTTGCGAGATAGCAGTGTCCGCGGGTGCCTGGCTGCTGCCAATAATCGTTGAACGGCAACAGCTACTCGTCCCGAACGCCCATGGATCGCAGCCGACAGTAAATTAGCGTTTGCCCTAGTCTCACGCTCCCATTTGCGGAGTTCATCGGGAAGATCCTTCCGTCGGAAGAACGTCTCAATCATGCGCTGCGGTTCTTCTCCACGTTCAAATGGCACAGCTCGGTAGGTGGTCGACGCGCTATGCATACGGAATTCCGCGAGAACCTCTGGCACATGGTAAAAATTACCTTCCAATGCCAAGCGCAGGAAAAAGTCGAGGTCAGGAATCTGCCGAAGGTCCTCTCGCCAGTAACCAGCTCGTTCATAAGCCTCACGTCGAAAAAAGGCCCCAGGGCCCGGCAGGCAGTGCAGGTGTGCGTAGAGAGCACGACGCGAAAATTCCGGCGGCTGTAAGGTCGACCTGAGAGTTGAATGCTCGTCGATAATGTCGAAGTCGGGGTAAACCAAAACTACATCAGTGCGAGCCGACAATTCCTCCACGCAGCGCCGAACAGCTGTTGGGCGCAGACGATCGTCTGCGCTTAGATAGCCGAGGATGTCCCCCGTGCTCATTGCCCATCCTGTGGTCATGGCCGCACTCTGGCCAGCGTTCACTTGACGGTGCAATTTAATTTCAGGACCATAATTCGAGACGAGATCGCTTGTGCCGTCAGTTGAACCGTCATCTACAACTATGATCTCCAAATTTGGATAGTCTTGGGCCAAGAGGCTTTCGATTGTTTCCGCGATGTAGTCTGTCGCATTATATGCTGGGACCACGAGCGACACTTGGGGACCTCTTATCAACGGTCCTCTCCGGTGCGCTTGATCGTCGTCGACAGGGCCTCGATCGCCGGTTGATTTTGTGGCGTATCTACGACGACGTTTGCGGGAGCCCCCCTTTTTGCGATTATTTCTTCAAAGCGAGAAATCAGCTTGTCTACAATCGAAGGCCAGGCAAAAGTCTCCACTATGTAAGATCTAAGCGCTCGTCCCTTCGACGGTAGATCACCACGTTCGGCCAGCATCGAGTGAAGCCCTCCATACAAGCCCTCAACAGTTGCCGGTACGACGTATCCACCACCCACCGTCTCGACTTCATCAAACCCACATTGGTCAGTGAGAAGAACAGGCGTGCCAACGATACCAGCTTCCAGCGCCACGAGTGACATCGCCTCAGCTCGGGAAGGCACGACCAGGAAAAGCGCGCGTCTATATGCCTCGCTCCGTGCGCTCTCGCCTAGATGCCCCGTGAAGACAACCCGGTCGGCGAGGTGGTGCGCATTAACAAAGGATTCCAACGATAGGCGCATGCCAAAGTCTGGACCTGCTACTACCAACCCGATATCCGGATATTCCTGACTCATCTTCTCAAACGCGCTTATAAGAAGATCGGGGCCTTTCACTTCGGCTAGTCGGCCGACGAAAAGGACATACGGCCCATTTGGTCCAGTCTCCATCGCTTCAGCTGCTAAAGGTTGTTCCTCAACCCCGTTTGGAACCACGATGACATTGTCTTCTGGCGATTTGAACCGCTCCAGTATCTGACGGCGCTCCAGGGGGGTGACCGCAATCAGCGTCGCTGCATTCCGAACCATCCGCTTTCCAAAGGCGATGTGGAAGAGATACGGGATCGGCCTAGGGTGATTGAGACCGACAAACTCCCCCGCAGCGCTGAAAGTATAAGGCTTCCCGAGCCATCGCGCGAGAAACGCTGTCGCGACCGACAGGAAGTTCCAGTACCCGAGAATATGAATGACATCGGCGTTTCGAACGCTGCGCATTAGCCTAAACGGATTGATTGTCGGGACCGAGAAGCGGAGACGCATCGCACCCGTAATATAAACTTGCATGTTCCTACCATGCAGTTGCCCGACGAGATCCCCGCCTTGCATAGTGACGATCTCGCAACGATGTCCTCTTTGCGTCAGATGGCTAGCAAGCCGCCTTGTTCGCTCTGCTGTGCCTCCTCCTTTTTGGGAATCGAGTGAAACTGTAGTCAGGAGGATATTCATGCGCCCGACATCCGAGTCACCCTCGCAAGATCACTGGCGTAATTGTCCAGCCTGCTGGTGAACGCCTCGGAGACTAGCCCTAATTCCGTGGCCCTGATTGCAGAGAAGCGCCGGTCAATAGCGTGCGCCGGAAGCCCCCTCAGACGTAACAAGAATCTAAGGAAGAATCTTGGTGAGGTTGGTCCAAATTTCGGGAATTCTCGGCCGAATGCCAGGGCGAAGCGATCCTGGACAAACGCGAAATTGTTATTCGGATCGGAATCATCGGTAACTACGACGATCTGTGAGCCATGGATTTTCCGGTCGAACGCCAATTTGACAAATGCCTGTGCAACAGTCTCCACACTCACCAGGTGCATTCGTCTTTCACCGTAAAGAGCACGGCGGAGCGCAATCTTCCATGATGGGGCTTGTTTCATCTCCTCCGCCAAAGTGACGAGATTGCGTCCGCCGCATCCGAAAATAGCTCCCAGCCGCAACACAATCGTCTCGGCGAACGAGCCTGTCAGAATTGCCTCACCTATAAGATGCTCTTGCTCATAAGGCGACAACGCGCATGGCAATGTGGCTTCGTCGATTTGCCGGTCGCGTACCCCTGCGTAAACGTCAATGCTGCTAGCATGAATACAACGGGAAATACCGGCGTCGCGAAATGTCGACTGCAAGCTCCGCAATACGGTAGGGTACCAACCGGTGCCGTCGGGGCGTAATAAGTTGATCATCACGTCGTAACCGCTCAAGGCGGCCAACATCTCGGCAGAATCTTCCAAATCGGCCTTTTTGACATTCACGCCGGCTTGATTGAGCCATTCTGGTTCCGAACGATGCACAATGAACCGGCTGGGTGGGAAGGCCGGATTGGCCAACAGCCGCGCTAGGGCCTCACCAACGAACCCGGTTCCCCCGAGCACTACCACGCGCGGACCGGTGTCACATTGCTTGTAGGTCATTCGGGCTGACTTCGAAAAAGGGCAGCGAATCGAGCCAATTTATGAGACGAGGCACAAGCCAATTCGCAATTCGCAGGGCTATATCATGGGGATTGCTTCTCATACAACGAATTGCGTCGCCGGCTGCGTGTATTATGGGGAAGAATCGCGATTCGTGGCGCAGAGGGTTTTGGTCATGCTTGCCGCATGTCGGTTTGTGGTCTCCGCGAGCATTGAAGTAAAGGGTTGATATGAGCCAATCTCAAAAGCTTCAGCCATCTCGAGCAAATGTGCCCGGAAACGCGATTCTCTTGGGAGTTGCGCTGCTTGTTGCCTCAATGGGCTTCGTCCTTCTAGCCACCTATCCCGGCCAGTCGAAACTGATTCTCCTCTGGTTCTATGCATCGGGCTGCGCTGCCGTCTTCATCCCGCTCTGGCGTCCGTCCTCCTTTTTCGTGTTTCTGCTGTCGTCATTCCTTTTTGTAGGATTCATTGCAAAAGCGGTCGCTAATTTCGTATTTGGCATCGCGCTCATCGAGCCTACCAGCACATTCACGACTGAGTGGGATCAGGCACTTGCTTTCGCAGCTAGTGGCTTTTCAGGGGTGTGCGCGGCTGGATTGGCCGCATCGTTTTATCCCGCGTTCAAGGAAATTCGGAAGGCGGTAGCGCCTCCTTTCGTGTCGAAATTTGTCGTCCTCGCGTTTGCAAGTTTGATTGCCGTTTCTATCGGGCTGTATTGGGCCAATTACTCATTTCACATTATACGGATTGGTTTCCCCTTGGGCATTAACATCAACCCCCGCCTGTATGCGGTCGCGGCCTTCGTGATCGCATGGGGGGCTCTTTTGGGAGGCCTAACCTTGGCCCTGTGGCTGGTCGAACTACGCGACTGGTCGTATTCAGTGTTGATCTACGTAGCAGTGTTTCTTGGGCTGCTCGCATCGCTCTCGATGGGAAGCCGCATCCAGTTGCTTCTCTATGTTCTCGCCGCATTCGCGGTCGTTGTCTTACGACGTCGCGATGTGAGGAGTTGGGTTGCGATCGCAGTTGCCATGGGTCTCAGCGGATTTGTTTTTGCAGGCTCGCTTGCAGTAGTTAGCCTTGAACGCACTTTCGATTTCTCGATCAGCACCGCACAGACACAAGGCGTTCCACAGCAGCCGTCAGGCGTTGTTCCACAGCAGCCGACAGGCATCGGAAAAACTCTGGCACCGTCGCCCGACTCCTCGGCGCCTCCGGCTGCGACGATAATAGACAAGGTTGAGGCAGTCAGAGGTGATCGTTTCGCCCTAGCCGGTCTCTACCGTCAACTGCGCAATCTCGCGGTCATGCGCTGGGTTGGACTTGAAGGGACGATGACGGCCGCGGCAAATCTTGACCATCTTGGAGGCGATTTGTTCTTGCATGTGATCAAAGAAGACCCAGCCGCTGGCGCCCAAGCGATCTACCAAAAAATGTCCGGTGACCGGTACGGAAAGGTCCAATATTATACGTTCCTCACGTTGCCAGGCCCCATTGGGGTGGCCAGCCTTTCAGGGTCGATAATCGTCGTCTCGGTATTCATGTTCTTTCTGACAATAGCTGGCCATTCGATCGAATGGTTGGCTGCCTGGGTCACACAAAATGTCGCCTCTGCGGCGGTGACAGGTGTCTCGTTAGCCTACTTACTCGTCCAAATGGGGTTCCCGTGGACTTTGTTCATTTACGCGATCGAATTGGTCCTGTCGGTGCTTTTCGTCGGCGCCGTTTGGTACATGGTTGATTGGCTGGCTACGGGTAGGCGGGCGGTTACCGCGAAAGTGTGAGGATCTGCCGTATCAGATTTAGTTGGGCTGAGTTCCTGCCTTGCACTAGACGATGGCGAGTCGGAATGCGGCGGACGGCTTTTCGCTCAGAGCTGCGGGGAGACGAAGGCACGATTGCGGTCAGACGGCGCCAGGTTCGTGTTTCCTCCAGACCCGCCTGTTGATGAAGTCCGTGTAACTTAGAACGATCCGCAGCACCTTTTCGGATACATTGTCGGAGCTATAGTCAGTCGGCAAACGCAAGGTCCGCATCGCGCCTCGTGACTGAGTCTCCAATATCTTAAGCCCGTCAAAAACGCGCTCTATGTCCAGGCCGACCATCATCACTGAGGTCTCTTCGAAGCCTTCGGGGCGCTCATGTACCTCGCGCAGATTGAGGGCGGGAAAGTTCAGGATCGCGCTTTCCTCAGTTATCGTGCCGCTATCCGAAAGCACGGCTCGAGCCGAACACTGGAGCCTAATATAGTCGAAGAACCCAAACGGTTTTTCAAACCTGACATTTTCATGGCAGCTGGCACCAAGCGCGTCCAAACGTTTTCTCGTGCGAGGATGAGTCGAAACGATGACTGGCTCCTGATATCGCTCGGCAATCCCATTGAGGACATTAAGCAGCTTCCTTAGCCGCTCGGGCGAATCCACATTTTCCTCGCGATGAGCACTGACTACGAAGAAACGTTCTGCCGTCAAGCCGAGATTGCTGACCGCCGCCGAGGCTTCGATTCCGCTTCTGTAGTGCTCGAGCACCTCCCGCATCGGACTGCCGGTAACAATTACCTGGTCGGGTGGGAGGCCTTCTCGCAGTAGGTAGTCACGAGCAATCTGGCTATAGGTCAGATTGACATCCGCTGTATGGTCCACAATTCGGCGGTTAATCTCCTCTGGAACACGAAAATCGAAGCAACGATTTCCGGCCTCCATGTGGAAGATGGGCACCTTCCGCCGTTTGGCCGCAATCGCCGCCAAACAGCTATTCGTGTCACCCAAAATCAGCAGTGCGTCGGGGCGATGACTCTCGATCGCCTGATCAGCCGCGATGATGACTTTCCCAATTGTCTCCGCAGCAGAAGCACCTGCAGCTTCGAGGAAGACGTTGGGCGGCCGAATGCCCAACTGCGAAAAGAAGACCTCATTCAGCTCATAATCGTAGTTCTGGCCACTATGAACGAGCACGTGATCGAAATTGGCATCGAACTTTGCAATGACCCTGGACAGCCGAATAATCTCTGGCCGAGTCCCAACAATGGTCATGACCTTAAGCACGGAGCGCCCCTTTAAGGATGTCCAACTGCGATAGCAGTGCCTTGACCTGACCGACATCGAGGCGAACGGTGTTGTGAGATGTGTAATCCTCCAGCTCTGAAACCATTCGCTCGCCTTCAACGAAATATTTGTCGTAGTTCAGATCCCGAGAATCGGCCGGAATCCGATAATAATTGCCTAGGTCTTCCGCACGCACCATTTCCTCGCGCGACACCAAAGTTTCGAAAAGCTTCTCACCATGACGAGTCCCGATGATTTTCACCGGATTGTCCCGTTCGAATAGTTCCTGCATCGCCTCAGCCAGAACCCCCACGGTAGAAGCGGGTGCCTTCTGAACAAATATATCGCCCGACCGTGCGTGCTCGAATGCATAAAGTACTAAGTCGACTGATTCATCGAGCGACATCAAGAAACGTGTCATGTTGGGATCGGTTAATGTCAGGGGCTTGCCGCCTAGCAGTTGGTCAAGGAAGAGGGGGATCACTGAGCCGCGGGACGCCATGACGTTGCCGTAACGGGTGGCGCAGACGACGGTGCGAACAGAATCGCTGACTCGCGATTTCGCGATCATAACTTTTTCCATCAACGCCTTTGACATACCCATAGCGTTTACAGGGTATACAGCCTTGTCAGTGCTAAGCACCACGCAACGCTGGACGCGATGGCTGATCGCAGCGCGAAGCACGTTTTCAGCGCCGAGAACATTCGTTTTGATCGCCTCCATTGGGTAAAATTCGCAAGACGGCACTTGCTTGAGCGCCGCAGCGTGGAAGATGTAGTCGGCTCCGCGAACTGCATCATCGACAGCGTGATAATCGCGGACATCACCAATATAAAATTTTAAGCGATCGTCCGGCAACGACAGGCGCATATCCTCCTGCTTTTTTTCGTCCCGGCTAAAGATACGGATCTCTGCGAAGTCCGTTTTGAGGAATCGAGCCAGCACAGCGTTGCCAAAAGAGCCGGTGCCCCCAGTAATCAAAAGGGTCTTGTTGGAAAACATTAACGTCTCGCTCGAGGATGTTTTAGCCAAAGTCATACATGGATCGGATTAGAACCGGCCAGTCGGGAGGGCGGTAGCCGGTAGCGTTCTGGAAACGAGATGAATTTAATGAGCGGTCAATCACCAACTGGTCGTCCGGAACGATTTGGGTCTTTTTGCCGTAAACCTCGGCAATGATTCTGAGGAGATCATACTTGCTGATTGGATCTGACGACACATGGTACACGCCGGTGAGTTTGATATTTGGCAGGACGAAATCGCGAATGATCCTGGCGAGTTCCACGGTAGGCAGTCCGGAAAATACGGCTCGGGTGAACCCTTTCACGTCAGCCTGTTGGCTCAAAAACCAGTCGACCAAGCCGTGTGAAGTGTTCAACTCGCGGCCGATTATCGAAGTCCGAAGGGTTATCGAGTTCTCACAAACTACTTCGCCCAGCAGCTTGCTCCGCCCGTATAAATCATCAGCATTGGGCCGGGCACTTTCGCTGTAGTTCCCGGCCGCACCGTCAAAGACACAATCGGTACTGATATGAACGAGACGAGCCCTCGCGACTGCGCAGAGGCGTGCCAGCCGATGCGGCAAAACTGCATTAATCGGAATTGCGGCGAGAGGGTCATTCACAGATGACATCTGCTTGACAAGCCCAATGCAATTTATGACCACATCCGGGTTTGCCACCGCGAAAATCTTGCTTAGTCCATCAAAATTCTCGACGTCGCCTGCGTCGATCAGCGTCGCCCGACTTTCTGGAAAAACAGGATGCAGATTATTTGAACGGGTGGAGCCAAAAACTACGTAGCCTTCGCTGTTCGCAAAGAATCTGAAAACTGCATTGCCCAGCATGCCCGAGGCACCGAGGACAAGGATTCTGGGGTGCGTCGATTGAGCCATGGTATCTCTCGCTATCTCCGTGATGCTCGTCGCTCCCTTAAAGCCCGACGGAAATGTTCGACTAAATCAAGAGCGAGTGGACCAGGTGCGAAATGCTGATTGAAATATTCACGCCCCGCAGTACCCATCGCCTCCCGCGTTTCTCTTGGGAGGCCCTTCAATCGTATGATTGTCTCTGCCAGGGCTATGCTGTCTTCGGCTGGCACAACTAGGCCCGCCTTGGCCTCGCTTACGATATCGGCCGCCTCGCCATCAAGGCACGCCAAGATGGGGCGCCCAGCTGCTAAGTATGTCGGGATTTTGCTCGGCACCGTCAAACCTAAACCCTTTGCCCGGTTAAGTGTGACTAGGAGAGCAGAGGCCTGTGCAAATACCGCCGGCATTGCCTCTGGCGGAAATCGTCCTACTAGCATGACATTGGTGAGATGAAGTCGCTCAATTTCGGTCCTGAGCCACTCAGACCGGCTTCCACTTCCAACAAGCACGATGTTGATCTCGGGATCTGATATTCGGCCTGCCGCGTCTAAAACTGTCTCCAGCGCCTGAGCTGACCCGAGATTACCCGCAAACACGACATTGAACCCGCGCGTAAGATCCAGAGGCGAACCCGTGAATTTGCTATCCACCGCCAGATTCAAATCGCCAGGATTGGGGTGGTATGCGATTGGCACCGCATCGCCGGCAACGGCGCGTATCTTTGCGATGAAACCGCGTGACTGGGCTAGAAGAAGGTCGGAACGTTGGTAAATGAAACGAGTGAGGGCCTCCACAGCGCTCAGCACTCGCTGGTTGCGAACAAACCCTGTTTCTTCCAAATTGTCCGGCCACAGATCCTGGACCCAAATCACATGAGCGGCAGATTTGAACTGTCTGAAAACGGCCCCTACCAATCCTTGCAGAATCGGGGAGTTCGCATACACGAAGACAATATCGTATCGCTTGGATCGCGTTAAAAATAGCCCGATGATGCTCCCCGACACGACGAATGAGAGGTAATTCCACACTCTCCGTAGCCCCCCGCCTTTGCCTCGCGGTACAACAGGCACCCGGTGTATCAGGTACCCGGACGGATGAATTTGAGTCCCTGAGCTAAGCGCTCGGTAGCCTTCAAATATTTGGCCATGCGGATAGTTCGGCTGACCGGACAAAACCTCAACGTCGCACCCACACGAGCGAAGCGACTCGACAACCTCGTTGATTCTGAACGTTTCGGGCCAAAAATGCTGACTGACGACCAGCACCCGCAACTTCTCGTTAATTCGGTCTGGTGACGGGCTGCCGCACAAAGCCGCGGTCGCGAGGTTCATGACTCAGCCGAACGCTTGATGCTCATCAGCAGGTGATCTTCGATGCCGGGAGTGAACTCCGGCACAGTCGATTTGAGGAGCTTCACGGCGCCTTGCAGATCCCGGGCGCTGACCACGCATTGCATTTCATCAAAAATGCGCACAATGACAGCACGTTTGATCGACCGCGACGATGCGGCCAAGATGCCTGGGGCTCCTGTCTCACTCAAGGTCTCTTTGCTGTCGAACAGCTCCTCGTAGAGCTTCTCTCCTGGCCGCAGCCCCGTGTAGATAATCTGAATATCCTTGCCCGGTCGCCGTCCCGAGAGCCGAATAAGATTTCGTGCCAAATCGACGATTTTCACCGGAGACCCCATATCGAGCACGAAAATCCGGCCTCGCTCATGCTGTGGCGCGGGGGTGTATGCCGCCGCCTGTAGAACGAGGAGACAGGCCTCAGGGATCGTCATGAAAAAGCGTTCCATATCGGCATGAGTGACGGTCACAGGACCACCCGCCTTGATCTGCTGTTCGAAAAGAGGGACGACCGAGCCAGCCGACCCCAAGACATTGCCGAACCGAACTGTGATGAACCGCGTGCCGATGACCTCCGGGTCGAGGTCCAACGCCTGGCAATACATCTCCGCCATTCGCTTGGTTGCCCCCATAACATTGGCGGGATTTACCGCCTTGTCGGTCGACACCATGATCATCCTGGATACATTTGCACTGAGCGCCGCATCGGCGACATTTCGTGTTCCGATTGCATTGGTGAAAATGCCTTCGAGCGGCTGAGCCTCAACCATCGGCACATGCTTCAGTGCCGCAGCATGGAACAGCACATCAGGTTTGAAGCGTTCAACGATCGTGCGCACCGCCTCTTTTTCCCGCACGTTGCAAAGAGCGGCTTGGATATCGATATTTTGCCATCTCTGAGACAGCTCGGACTTGATTGTGTAGAGCGCGAATTCGCTGGCATCGAGAAGAATTAGGCTTCCGGGCTTCAGGTCAGCAATCTGTCGTGCCAACTCAGATCCAATGGAGCCACCGGCCCCTGTAATCATGATGGTCTTACCCTGAATCATCGACTGGATCTTGGGCACGTCCAGTCGAACGGGGTCTCGTTGCAGAAGGTCCTCCAGCTTGATTGGCCGCAGTTCGATCTCCGCATCGATGCTTTGCATATCGAGCAAATTTGGCAGCCGAAGGATTTCTAGCTTCTGAGTTGCGGCAATTTCGACCAGCGCTTCAATGCTGGCATGACGTTCATAATCATCACGTGATCGCGTGAGGATTATCGCCTCTGGGCGGCGCCCCCGAGCCTCAAATCGGGAGAGAATCTGGGGTAGCCGTTCCAAAGGCCCCATAACTGGAACTCCGCGGATAGATCGGCCTGTTCTTCGTCCTCTCTCGTCAATGATTGCCAGCACCTCAAATGAGGCACGATCCCTTTCCTTTATAGCCCTCAGGAAAGCTTCCGCATTGTCGGTAGCTCCGATCAAGAGCACGTTTCTTCCCCCGGCGGGTTCGGCCTTTCTTCTTCGTTTGCTGTCATGGTGATTGCGGTAAACTCGATACGCAGCGCGAGGTCCGGCCAACAGCACGACGGTGAACGCCCAGGCTATGACAACAGAAGAGCGTGGGATCGCATTCAGCCGAATCAGAAGGAACTCAGCGACAATAAAGAGCGCGATGGCCACGCTAGTCGCGCCAGCGATTGCTACCAAATCAGGAAGCGACGCATAGCGCCATATTCCGCGGTTTAGTCCCAGCAAGAAACCTGCCGTACTGACCATGACCCCGAAGAGGGTAGCTGCTCCAAGCAATACCGGCCAATTTAGCAGGAAGCCATCAAAATCCAGTCGCAACACAAATGCTAGTAGCATCGCGACAGCACCCATTATGCCATCGTGCGCTAGGGCCATTCCTCGCAGCGTAATTGGCCTAGGGATAGTTAGACCCCTTCTAAACTTTATCCTGACATCAGAGCTGCCTGGAAGGCCGCATCTGGCTTCCGGCACCTGCTTAAGGCTTTCGTTCAACACGGATGGTCACGTTGATCAGGCGGTTCACGGATGTCTCAACCCCAAGTCAAGCTGTCTCCTCGAAGCTCGGTCAAGGATCGGGTCCAATTTGAGCCAATTTGTCCAACTGTATAGACCAGCGAAGACGCTTCGAGCACGGATAATAATCTCCCCAGCCGGAAGCCGCGGTCCAATGATAGCTTTCGTTGACGAAGCACGATCACGTAGCGAGCCGTGATCCGACCGGTGATTCTATTTGCATGATGTATTCAGTCCTCCACTACGCAACAACTACTTGGTGGCTTCCATAAGGGCAACGATAATGATCCAGTCGCCCCCACTTTTTGAACTTGGGCTTGATTCAGGCGGCGCCATCTCTGCGGAAGAGCTGGCGATCGCCGCCGAGATGCCATGCTCCGATCGGGCTGCTGACTTCGGATTTTGCCAGGACGGACCTTAGTCTATTTGGCGATTGGACAAGTCTTCGTTGCACAGCCAGGCCAGAGTGATGACGTCCTAGGCCTTATCGACTGAGTTTCTTGTGGGCAGAGCCCGCCGCGGCGCTTTTCCTGACGCACGCACAGGGGGCGATCCTTACGCGTCGAAGGCCTGTAAACGACCCTCCACTTTCAGGGACCGTAGCTTGTTGATGCGGTGCCATGCTGTGCAGTCTTTCAGGAGAAGAAGTCTCTGAGCCGCTCCCTTGACGTCACCAGGGCCCAACTTTCCGACATGCTGCCTCGCTTCGAGGCGAAACGATTCAGGGATTTTCACTTCGAGGTAGAGGAAAAGGAGGCACACGGCAGATGGCCGGTGCGAAGCTGCGGCATGGGAACCGCCCGGCTTTGATTTACCTGCTGGCGATACTCCCAGGTTGCTACGAAACCGCCGCAACCACCTTTCAAATGGACTTGCGGTTGGCAGGCATGGGTTCGGTCGCCTTGGTGTCCCTATAGGAATCGGGTTCCGCTAATTCCTCGCCCAATGCGGCGATTACAGCTGCCATGCGACCACGCACTCGTGAAGGAAGATGCATCAGCCCCTCGATCAGGCGCCGGCCTTCCGCGCTTGCAATGAAGTCGATGCGCTCGTCGACAGGCAGGGGCGAAGCTTCACGGCTGGTCTCATTCCCAGGCAGGCCTTCGAAGAAGCGACGGACGGGGACGTCCAGGGACCTGCCGATCTCGTAGAGCATGGAAGCACTCACGCGATTCCTCGCGTTCTCATATTTCTGAAGCTGCTGGAAGCTGACACCTATGGATCGGGCAAGCTGTGCCTGCGAGACGTCTGACTGGACGCGAATGATCGCGATCTGCCTGCCAACATGCTGATCGGTGGGATGAGGCGCGGTCTCCGCTCCAGCCCTTGTCAACACCTCAAATCTGGTGCGCTTCGATTCCGGAAAAGCCTTCTGATGCTGCATATATCACTCCAGACTGGAGAGTTCGTCGCGGTATGCTCCGGCCAAACTCACCAAACCTCCAATGAACAGGGAGTGCGAAACCTTCCTGGTCCGCTTTCTGGCCTTTGGTGGATTACGCGAATGGTCAGAGAGTTTGATGCCGGATTTGCGGCACCAATCGCCAGTAGGGTCTTGCGGCCCGGGGATACTCGTCTCAGCCGCAGAAAAAATACCTTAAGGGCGGCATTGAAGATCCGGTTCACCAGCCTTTCCAACCCCATCTTGCGGCGGCTGCACGCCGACCGCGAAGAGAAGCATGAACTCGAGCGGAAGCTCTCCCGTCCCAAACCAATCACGGATCCCGAATCTCCGAACGTCGATTGTCGAGAATACTCCGTGGTGAAATACTCTTCAAGGCACTGCTCTCGTATCTATGGAAATCCGAGAGGTGTTCGCGCGCAACCTGAGAACTTTGCGGCAGACCAAAGGCCTGTCACAGGAGGAGCTTGCGCATCAGGCAGGGATCGATCGCACCTACATTAGTGCGTTGGAACGCAACGTGTATAACGCCAGCATCGACGTCGTTGATAGGCTGGCCGAAGTGCTGGGCGTGGACGCCGCGGAATTGCTGAAGCGCCCCTCAGCTGATCTGCAGGGAACGAAGTCGGAGCTTGACGAATAAAGAAGTTGATAAACTCAACGTGTGTAAGCTGCCAAGTCTACGCACATGGAAATGCTCGAACTCGCGGCCGAAATTTCGGTCGCTTGCGTCGGGAGAAGGCAAGGTGGAAGCGCGCTCAGGTTCAGCCAGCAATATCTAAGCGGCCTGGAACGTGGTCGTCGCAATCCGACGGTCATCACGCTGCAGTAGCAAACCGATGCGCCTCTTGTGAGACGCGTTACGGGCACACAAACTAACCTTCTGCGTCCAATATGAGGCGCATACCCAAAAGTTCATTACCCGACCGTGCGTGCGCCGGTCGCATCATACCTCCCAAATCGTCGATTGAAGGACTGCCTGCTATGCGAGGTCGAGTTCGCCGCGCGACTCCATCTCTAAAAGATATCGGGCCTTGGCTAGGCGATCCCCTCCCCCGACGGCAGGATAGCCGCAGATGGCGAGAGCGCCCTCTGCTCTTGCCGGCTGGCTCTGGCGGGGTCGCCGCTGCCACCGCCTAACTCGTATAGGGCTTTGCCGAACTCAGCATAAGCTATCTTGTGCGCGTCAAGCAGCGCTCGAAGACTCATGGACAGTTCTTGGTCTCGGCTCGGCGGCTCTGCACCAAGCGCCGCCGTAACCGACGAGGAACGACTGCGCTGCCGGAGTGGAGGTGCAAGCTCGTCGGTTGGATCCTAGACATGGCAACCTCTTCCATTAGCATTGATGCCCATCACGCCAGTGACGTCGAACCATCAAAGCGTAGCACGACGGTTTGCGCATTCGTGTCAGGATCAACACATCCAAGCAGTCGAGAGCCAGGGCGGCTGGGGCGATGCGTAGCGCCTGCATCTTAGGATGCCGTGCCTAACCGCCCTGCGGAAGCTCCGATTGAGCGCGGGCTTGTCGCGACCGGCGCTTCCATTGGGGCGGTGAAGCCAATGTATCCGCCGTGCGGAGGATGGCGCCAGCCTACAAGCCTGCGCTCGGCCGGCATCCTACGGCCGGCGCTGGCGACGTCGGCTCTACGGGCCGAGCTGAAGCCCCTCTGCTGCAGCGAGCCGTTCGCCGATCCGGGGGGACTTCGGGCTAGGTCGGCGAGGTTCTAACGTGGTCTATCCAACAGCTCGTTATCTACCGACGAGCGGCCACCTCAAGAACAGTCTCTGACCACGCCCTCCTTCCCGGGCCCCACAAAAGCCAGTCGGGCTGCCGCACATCGCACTAAGCTACGGACGAAGAACGAAAATCGACGATCTTGGGAGGTGCAGCAAAGACCCGCACCTCGCGAAAATGCGGCATAACCACTTGAAACAACACAACCGATCGACGCCGCACCTCGCGGCCTTTTATCTCGCCATCGTTCTTCGGTCGTATTTCGTGGCTCTCGCTCGATAGCACCAAAACTCGCTCTGCCACGCGGGAATACCCGGGTGTCCCCTGTTGCGCTAAGAACTACGAAAGGAGGCGGATCGCTTCTAGAGCATACCGCTGATGTGCACTGAGAGCGCCGCTTCAGCCGCAGCCGATCTGAAGCCGCCTTGATGACGAGAGCGCATCTCTGGCACGATCGCGGGCACGTCGGAGTCGCCAGATTTGACCTTAGATGGCACTGGCCGGCGTGTCATATCGACACTGCGAAGGCGTGCCAAAAGCAGTCTGGCTGAACAAAATGGAGATAAGCCGCCGTGTGGCAGAATGACATTCTTGTGTTGCCTGACGATCTGATTGCGTTCGCCTGGTCTGCACCGATGCGGGACTTGGCGGCAAAGCTCGAACTGTCCGACGTCGGGCTAAAGAAGCTGCTGACGCGAAGCGGAGTAGCGTCGCCGCCGCAAGGTTATTGGAACAAAATCCGTGCCGGAAAGAGGGTGCCATCAGTACCCAAGGCGCCACCGCGGCGCCCCGGTGAACTGGGTCGAGTAGGTGTCGACGGCCGCTTCAAAAAGGTGCTGCCTATTGCCGCCCCTCTTGCATCCAATGGGCCATTTGCGTCCGCCCTGGTTCCAGAAGACCTCGACGAACTCCACGCACAAGAGTTGAAGGCGATTGGCAAAGTCTCTGTCCCGCAGACGTTGGACAGGCCCCACAAAGGGCTCGTTCAACTGCTCAAGCAGGAGCAGCGCCGCCGCGACAAAAATGCAGAGCGTGAGTGGAGCTTTGACGAACCCAAGTTCGACAATCCACTAGGCAAGCGGCGGCTGAAAATCTTCAATGCGCTGTTTTTGGCGCTCAGCAAGCGTGGCCATGACGGTGATGCCTACGAGCGCGATGGCGAAGTTCATGCGCGAGCAACCATCGGCGATTCCTATCTTGGTTTGGACATTGGAATAGTCGGTAGCCACCGCACCGTGCGTCAGCATGGGTACCTGCGGCCGGCGCCAGACCTGCCAGCATCAACCCTTATCGCGCTGCGGATCGATCCAGGTTTCGATCGCAAGAATACGGTTTCTTGGCAGGATGACGGTGACGCCAAGCTTGAGTCAAAGATCGCTGAGATTGCGGCTGCGATCATCGTGGCGGGCGAGAAAAAGTTCAGAGCTAGCCTGCGGGAAGCCGAGGAGCGCGCAGAGCGGGAGCGGATCGAAAAGGAAAATCAGCGCCAGGAATGGCTAGCCCAGCGCAACCAACAGCGCCTGCAAAACCTGCGGACCAGCGGAGAGCTACTGCGTCAGTCTGAAGAGATTCGCGCACTTGTTGAGCGCGTCCGTCGCGCGATCCCTACTTGTAGAACCGTGCGCTGACCGCTTTCGGGCCGAGAGTGGACCGACGGCTCCGAGGCTCGGATCGTCAGTAGCGGACCTTCGAACGTCGAATGATCTCAAAGACCAACTGCCAGCTTTCTGCGCGTTAAGCCATGATCGGAGGCGTCGAATGCGAACATGTGTTGAGGGCGGATGTTTCCGGCCTCGGCCCTTTTCGCTCCTAAGTGTGGCCGTGGGATACACCGCCGGTCCCTTGTGTCCCTCCCTGCCTTCGCCCCCAAAGCTGCTGAGGCGCATAGTAGGCTTCTCTTTTGCGCCTCAGATGTGTATGCCTTAATCAGCTCCATGGAACATCTAGCTGGAGCTGATCAAAAATATATGAAGCCACCAACGCAACCTGACTCCGACCGGCCCTTGAATGCCGAGGCGGCCGATCTTTTTGGCTTTGTGGGCATAGCCAGAAGACTCGCACCCGCAATTCTGAAGACGTTCGAAACAGACGGCATGGTCGTTGGCCTGGAGGGGCCTTGGGGATCAGGCAAGACCACGCTGCTGAACTTCCTGCGGCACGAGCTGGACAAGAGCAAGCCGGAGCACATCCACGTCATAAACATCGCGCCATGGCTCAGCGGAGATCGGTCCAATCTCGTATCCTCCCTGCTTATCCCAATAGCGGACATTCTGGATCAGATTGAAAACGCGCACGCCAAACAGAGCCGTTGGAAGCAGCTGAAGAAGAAAGGAACCGACCTCGGCAATCTCGTCCGGTCGTACGGCGCGAAAACAGGGCGGACGTTGGCGCCGGCCGCGCGGTTGGCTGAATATTTCATTCCCGGTGCGAAGATCGCGGGAGACTCGTTGGATTTGGCTTCTGAGTACCTTGAGCAGTCTGAACGCCAACAGACGACTGCCGAAATCAAAGCCAACATTTCCAAGAGGATTTCCGAGCTCAAAATCGGCTTCGTCGTCATTCTGGACGACCTCGACCGGCTTGAGCCCGAACAAGCCGTTGAGGTGGTCCGGCTGGTGAGGTCGGTCGCCGATTTCCCGAAGATTACCTACCTGATGTGCTATGATCGGGCGGCCCTATCCCACGCGCTTATGACTGGCCTGAAGATATCCGATGGAGATCAGTTCCTTCAAAAAATCATCCAGCTGACCTTCACTATACCACTCCCCGAGCCATTCGACTTGCGGGAGCAATTCCTCACAGAGGCTTTGGCCATCTTCGAGGAAGTCACCGGAAGCCCCGCGACTAGTGAGCTCCTCTCCGATCTTAAAGTTGGGGTGGACCGCGAAGGTGGCGCACTACGGACCCCGCGAGAGGTCAAGCTTGCTCTCAACAGCCTCCGGTTCCTGTATCCCTCGATCAAGGACGATGTCTATTTCCCCGACGTCTGCCGGTTGCACCTGATCAAGACAACGAACCCGGCTCTCTATCGTTGGATCGAGGAATATCTCTCGCTACGCTCGGTCCTCGTCACAGGCGATGGTACAATCAGCAGCCACGACAAGAAGGAGATCGGCAAGCGGCTTCAGGAGCTTCTGCCGTCAGACGACGCAATGTCCACGCAGTCAATCTGGAGCCTGCGCCGGTTCATTCCAGGCATCATCAAGAACGACAGTCCCGAGCAATGCGTCTTTTCGAGCTCAAGCGTAGGCGAAGTGAAAAACATGATCGCGCTGCGCCGTCTGGGCAGCCCGATCCATTACCGCTACTACTTCGCGCTGACGTATCCGAAAACGATAATGCCGGATGACGAGTTCAACGCGTTGCTCGCCCTCGCAACGAGCCACACGTCGGCGCTGACGGAGAAACTCGTCGCTCTCGCCCGGAAAAGGAGGTCGTCAGGAAGGAGTTGGTTCGAACATTTACTGGACCGGCTGGATGACGACATGATCAGAAGCCTCGGCGCATCGAGGCTCTCAGGTCTGATAGAAGCCATATCCAACGGCATGGATGTCATCCTTGCCGAAGACAACAGTCCGCGGCCGTTGTCGCTGTCAGTCTCGGATATCGCGGAACGTGTGGTGAGGGGTTGCCTCAAACAGTTGAAGACGTTGGACCACGATGCCTTTACCTCGGCAGCCACCAAGCTCGCCTCAGACTGTCCGTCGCTGAACTGGCTGATCGGGCACTTCATCAGAGACGAGCTTTTCATGCATGGCCTCGTCGGTGAACGGGCAAATCCTGATGGCTCGGCCTTCGACCGTGAGAAGCTGACTGACCTCCTGAATAGCTTGAAGACGCGTGCTACCGCTCAGGTGAACGATGGCGATCTTTCGAAGATGCCGGATCTAGCAGCCTACCTCTTTGGCTGGAGGGACCTGTCAGGCCTGGAAGAGCCAAAGGCCTGGGTCACGAAATTCACCGAACCCGATGAAGGCTTTCTTTTCCTCCTGGACAAGCTGCGCAGTTGGGCCGTGAGCGACCGGGTATATTACCCGCTCCAGCAATCGGCTGTCAGCGTGTTTCTGGATTGGGATGAAACCACAAAGCGACTGGAAACGCTGGCTGACACTGAGCATAGGGAGAAGGTGGAAGAACTCAAGGTCGCGATCGAGCAGGGCAAACACTGAGCACTTGCCGTGAGCGCAGAAATTGATCGGCGGGAATGGCGGGGCAGGAAGGAAGCAAACAAACACCTCAATGGCTCATTGGAGGGGCGCGAAGCGTTCCGTTAGAACGAGGGGCCGTTTGCCGACCGGCAGTTTCTGGCGTTCAAAAAGCGACAGCGGACATTCGATTCGGTAGCTCCGAGGTCCCTGACTGACCCGTTCAAGACCTTCCTCCGACCCCAAAATGCAGGCCCTGATCCAATCCGGACCTTCCTAACACGGTTTCCTTGCCGAAAGCCGACTGTGAGCCCGCTAGAGGACGCGGCGAGAACCAAAGCCTCTTGCTTGTGAGTGAAGAGTTCTTGCACGTTCCGAAGAAGCAGGGGTCTAGTAGAAACAATCCACGCGAATGGGCCAGCTAATGGAGGTGTCGTGAACGCGGTACAGATGCGTGAAATTATCGTGGGGCTGCTTGCCGCAACCTACAACACCGTTGGCGAAGACGGCCTTGCCAGCGCATTCATCCTTGGCCGACGCGATAGGCATCCCGCCTTAGGCGGCATTTCTGTCACGCTTTTCTTCCGTCGAAAGAAGCTGATGCCTGCGGTGATGAAGCTGAGGTCCCTCGGGCCGCCACATCTCCGTTATCTTCCGTTGGGCCATTCCTTTGAGAAGCTGCGGTCTTTCCTCACGGACCGGTACCACCTTGTTGCGGGCAACAACATTTTCAGCCGCGCTGAAACCTCACTCCTGGAGCGGATATCGAAGGAGCAAGTTGACTTGCTTGTCGACCAGTTCGCAGAGAGCGATATCCTCACTCCGCCTCTAGAAACTTGCCTCTTTCCGCTGGTCACCATCCAGATGAGAGATGCGTTTGAGGGGGCGGTATTCTCGCTCTCGACAGCGACTGGTCTTGCAGCACAAACGCCGCTCGCGAACCTGCCACGCGGCTACGTCGATGGTCATCTATTCCCGCCATTCAGCGACTGGAAGCACAAGACCCAAACCCCGACGAGCTGGCTCCTTGTCACCGCTCCATCGCCTGAGGTGGCAAAAAAATATCGAGCATCGATCTTAGGGGCGATCTCCCTCACCGTAATGCATCACTACCGACACCAGTTTACCGGCCGGAAGGTTTTCGGCGGAGTGGTGGGCGTTCGTGATGGATGGTCCTTTTCCGACAGCTCGCCACATACGCCGGCACTCGGCGAGGACGTTGTGCTAGGGGTCGAGGATGGTGTTTGGCTTGAAGTGATTGATAGGGCTCTCGCTTCCAGCAGCGAGGCCGATATCAAGAAGCTGAAATCGCTGCAGTACTTCTACAGGGCTTGGTTTCTACCGGACAGCGAGCGGTTCCCAATAGACTGCATCACGATCGACTCGATGTTTGGGGATGCAAACGGCGCAACGGAGGCTGTTGCGCGCGGGGTGGATGAACTGTTCGGGGGAAAGCTCGATCGTACCCGTGTGCTTCTGCTGATGCGATTGCGGAACTCGGTAATCCACGGCGGAGCGCCGGATGTCTACGATTCCTCGAAGTACGCGAGGTACTACCGAGACTATGGCGACGATCCGATCGCCGACATGAGCGCCCTTGTCGCCGAGTGCCTCCGACGAAAGGTTTTCGATGGGCAGCTTCGAGAGCAACCTGACCCCTACGCTGAAGTGATCGCGCAGGCTGTCGCAGCGGGTAGGTTTCCTGCGAGGGAGCCAGCGGGAATCCTCGCTCCCTTAGCCACGGCGGCGGCGTGACCACTTGACCACTTGCGCCGTCCACAACAGAATTCGTGGCGATGGGATGCAGCTCTGCATGCTCCCCCGGTGCTTCCCCGAGGTTTCAAGGGAAGCTTCCGGAGAGGCCAATGCTTGTTAAGACATCGAAATCGTTGGTGCCGCCGGCAACGTCAGCTATCGGGCAACAGGAAAGATCACCTCAACGGCCGACATCGGGCGCATTGCTGACCGGCTGATTTTGGGCCGTATCCGGACAGTCCGCTTGGGACCCTGGATCGGTGTACTCGGACGCTCGGAGGTCGTCTCGGCGGGGCCCTCTACTCTCGCTTCATACCTGCGCCGACGCAGAACCGTCGTTAGGTGGCCGAGCGGGACAAAACGCGACAGAAAGAAATGGCGTGAGGCCCTACCAATCCGCCAACGGCGGCGATAATTGTGCGAAATGCCGAAGCGATCCCGAAGCCACCAGCTTGAAGCCGAATCCATCCGGCGGTACGAGCAGGCCCTGCCGAGCCGTTGGGTTTGTCGGCGCAAGGACGAGGATTATGGTGTCGATCTCGAGGTCGAGGTCTTCGACGACCGCGACGAGGCAACGGGGCTGATCTTTCTTGTGCAGCTCAAAGCGACCGACGATCCGACAGAGGCGCTTTCAGTTGCGATGAAGATGGATCGGCTCCTCTACCTAGGTAGCCTCGACTGCCCCTCGATCGTGGTGCGCTACTGCAGCGTGGACGATAGCTTCCACTGGAAGTGGCTTTCCAATGTGTTCGCCGAGATCGGCCAACCCGAGACCAAAACCGTGACCATACGCTTCTGCGAAACCGATGCTTGGTCGGACGCTGATCCAGAAGCCATCGTCCGCACGTTTAAGGTGTACCGGACAATCCGCCTGGCCTCGCGACAGCTGTCGCTCGGCTTGGGCATCGATGAGAGGCGCTGCGGTGGCCCACATTCGTTTGAGCTGAGTTGCGCAGTCGCCGAGATCACGTCTTCCTGCCGGATCGTAGGGACGTCATTGGACCCCAGCGAATGCCTCCCCGTCATGGTTCACCTCGACGGCGAATATCTGCGGTCGCGGATAGACATGATCGCGTCGATCACTGTCCACCTTAAGAGTTTCGATCGTCACGAGATTGCGGCACAGCTCTCCTACGTGCTGGCCCACTTCGCATGTGGATATGAGTTCATCTCGCAAGCACGCGATTTGGCAACGCTGATTCGGCAGCGCCGCTACAGATGTCAAAGCCGAAATGTTGCGGCGGTAGTCGCTGCCCGACTGAACGAGCACCCAACTTTGGCAGGTGACCTTGCCGCCCTGAACGGCATCCACGAGCGCCAGGATGAGGCATACCTTCTCTACGTCCACAGCCTCCTGAGCAGTAGCCTTCCCTTCGAAGAGCGTCTGGCCACGGCGTCGAGGTTCTATGTCGACGCGCTTGAGTTCCATGCGGCGGAGACGCCGGAGCGGCAATCGGCGATCCACTATTCCTTCGGGAATGCCCTGCGAATCTCCGGCGCGATGTCGAGGGCTGTCCGGCAGTACAACTTGGCCCGCCGGAAGTATCCCGACTACCTTAGACGAGGCTATTTCCTGGCAGAACTGGCTGCTGCTCTTTTTTTTCGCGGCCGTCACCGAATGGCAGCTACTCTTTACGACCATGCGTATGAGGCTGACGCGAAACCGCAGGTCGCGATCTGCGCGGGTGACGCGCATTTGTTCTGCGGGCACTTCGCCGAGGCGCATCGATGTTACGATGCCGCAACCAATTCTGACGACATTTGCGAAAGCAGCGAAGCTGCGCTGAAGGATTGGATGGCCACTTGGGTGGAACAGTTTTCTTACCGTAACTACCTCACTTACAGTCCCCATATCTGGATGTCGGTCCTTGAGCAGAGCGTCGAGGCAGAGCGGCGCGACCATGCGATAGGGGCCTGCCTGATGTTGTGTTACTTGACCGAGGACAATCTTCCGTTCTGGGCTCGGGCGATCTCGTTGACGACCGGTGGCGAGGACCGCGACCTTCTATTTGCAGTGATCGCTGGCGCGGTATGGACACACGGCCAAGCTGCCTATGCTCTGTTTCGCGACGGTTTTCGTCGAGCGGGGGGCTCAAGTGATGCGCTGCGAAATCTCGACGGAATGGTAGGCGATCTCTTCGCGCAACGGACTTCTAGTAGTAAGGGTGGCGTCACCACACGACTTCTTCGCGAACATCACTACGACAGTGTAGTCGAGGAGCCAACCAATCCCTAGAAGGGGAATCTACGAGGCGACGATTAAAGGTCTTTTTGGCGATGGCTAAGACTACCGCATTCAGATTCGCGATCGCGGACGCCAAGCCCCGGTCCGAATGCTGGTCGTTTTTTGTCAACCACAATGACGTCTACCTAACGAGTAACGCATATAGGCGCATGCTTAAACTCAGCCTTCACCAAAGTGGTGTTTGTCAGGTCGCGCTGTTGGAAGGGTTTTTCGCGCAACACTTGGAATGGCGGGAGGACGGTCCCGATTTTCGTTCGATATTGCGGTGGCAACGTCTCTCGACACAAGAGGACCGGGGGCAGGTTGCCGCCTCAATCCTGTTTGCGTCCGACGGTTTCTGGCCTGAACAGGAAGCCATACCAAATACGAAACAATACACGGCATTGGCACCGCCTCCCCACATGTGCGGGCGGATGGTGAATGTCGTCTACAGCCGCGAGGATCCAAATCGAATAGCCAAGCTTGGAGTATGGACCGACGAACTGCTCTTCTCTACTCAGCTCCCGAGCGGCGAATTCGTTTGCCTTATGCAGTCTATCGAACCATTGCCGGAGGACTTTTTCGCCTTTGCACCCGTTTTGAGTCCATACAGCATTACACTCGGCATCGATGAGAACGAAATGGACGATGCGCGAGGCATATCATGCTTCGATTGTGCGCAACTTTTTGAAGGGCATGGCTGCATCCGCTCGCTTCACAATATGCGCTTGATGTCGGTTGCCGTGGCGAATGAATAGCTTTCGGCTACCTCTAAGGCGGTCCGATAGAGAATCCTGGTATGGCATGGCTTTCCGAAGCAAGAAGACGCTCGAGAAACTAGACGACAGCAGCTTCGTCCCGCAGCCCGGACCTCCGTTGAGCAAGTGGCAAAGGTCTGCTTCCCGCCTAATTCGACATTTTGTCGAAGAGAAGGATGTCTGCTTCCGGGCTGGTCGAGCACGACCATACACGGCCGACTTGCGGCGCAAAGCTGCCGTTCAAGCATGGTACTTGGGAGTTCGTGTCGGCGCGCTATCAGACACAATGTACCAGAAGTCGATCCCTTCAGAGCTATCTAAAAACCGAATCTAGTATCCTGCCTTATCCATGAGCACTCGCAATTCGGGCTGAGGAGCGACCCAGAAAGTTCGAAAAGCTTCCAGGAACCCCAGGGGAGTTGGAGGCGGATCGTACGTTGCGGCCCATAGATATGGCAGCGAACGCCGCAATGAAGCGGCTGTCATCGTCGGCAAAAGAGGGTCCAAATCGGACTGTCGGCGGCTCCGTCGTGCGAACGAAAAATGACGAGAAGCAGAACTTTCGTGTGCGGTTTTTGCACACAACATATCGTAA
>NZ_RZPQ01000600.1:0-3656 GCF_003999135.1 Mesorhizobium sp. M7A.F.Ca.CA.004.06.1.1
CACCGCATAGACGCCCTTCAGGTCCGCTCCGGCGGTTCTCTGGGTGAACAGGCTGATGGTGCCGTTGATGCCGAAATCGGCGACGCGATTTGCAACCAGCGTGCCCGCACCGGTATCGCTGTAAGGCAGGATGTCGACCTCGAGCCCGGCCTCGCGATAGAAGCCCTTGTCGCGGGCGACGAACAGTCCGATGTGGTTGGTGTTGACAGTCCAGTCGAGGGCAACGGTGACCTTTTGTGCCGATTGTGCTTGGGCTCGCCCCGATCCGGCAACGAGCGGAAGGCCTGTGGCAAGGGTCAGCAACAAGGCCTGCCGGCGCGTCAAGTCAGTCATGATCGTGTCCTTTGGATGGGGTGGCGTTGAGGATGATGTCGAGAATCTCGGCCTCGAGCGTACTTGCCTGGCGCGCGGCATCGCCGCCAAGGCTGCGCGGGCGCGGCAGCGGCACCTTGATTTCACGCACGATGCGGGCCGGGCGCGCCGACAGCAGATAGATGCGGTCGGACAGGAACACGGCTTCGCGCACGTCATGGGTGATCAGGAGCGCCGTCCAGCGATGATGCCGCCACATCTGTTCCAGCCAGCGCTGCATGGCCGTGCGGGTCAGCGCGTCGAGCGCGCCGAACGGCTCGTCGAGCAAAAGCATGTCGCGTTGCTGCACCACCGTGCGCAGCAAGGCCGCGCGCTGGCGCATACCGCCGGACAGTTGCGCTGGAAAATGCCGCTCGAAGCCGGCAAGCCCGAATTCGGCAAACAACGGCGCAACGCGCGCCCGCGCCGCCTGTCTCCTCATGCCTTGCACTTCGAGCCCGAGCGTTGCGTTGTCGAGGATGCGCCGCCACGGCATCAGCGCGTCACGCTGCGGCATGAAAGCGAAATGCCTGCCGTGGTCGTCGAGCGGCGCGCCGTCAAACAACATCTCGCCCTCGCCATGCTCGGCGCCGGTCAGAAGCTGGAAGAGTGTCGATTTGCCGGCGCCCGAGGGTCCAAGGATCGAGACGAATTCACCAGCGCCGACGCTAAGCGAAATATCGGCCAGCACGTCGAGCCCACCGAACGCCTTGCGCACATACCGCAGTTCGAGCCGGCTCATCGCCAGGGCCCCTTCCCGACGGTTTCCTTGCCGGCCCGCTCCCAGGGCATCGCAAGGCGCTGCAGCAGTACAGTCAACCCGAACAGGACAAGGGTCAGGGCAGCGCTCACTCCGACGGCGGCAAGAACCAGGTCAGGACGGAAATTGTTCTTGGCGTTGAGCATGTAGATGCCCAGCCCCTTCGCGGCCCCCGCATATTCGGCGAAGATCGCGCCGACCACGGCGTAGGTGATGGAGATCCTCAAACCAGCGAAGAAATAGGGCAGCGCCGAAGGCAGCCGTGCCAGCACGAAGATGCGCCAGCGCCCTGCCCCCATGGCGCGCAGCATTTGCCCGATCTCGGCCTCGGTCGACTCATAACCCTCGACCAATGCAACCAGCATCGGAAAGAAGGTAACCAGCGCCACCAGCATGATCTTGGGCGCCAGCCCGAAGCCGAACCAGAGCACCACCAGCGGCGCGATCGCCACCAGCGGCAAGGTCTGGCTGACGATTAAGACAGGAAACAGCGCACGCCGCAGCGGCTGGAAGAAGTCGACCAGCATCGACAGCACGAAGGCAGCGCTGAGCGAACAGGCAAAGCCGAGCAGCGTGGCGCCGATGGTCGGAATGGCGTTGTCGGCCAGCGCCTGGCGATTGAGCAGCGCTTGCTCGAAAACGCGCGACGGCGCCGGCAGTGTCGTCGGCCTGATGCCGGAATAGGTGGCATAAAGCTCCCACGCCAGCAGGAGCAAACCGACCGAGATCATGGCCGGCATTGCCTTGACAAGAAGGCTCGCGATCGGGCGCGAAGCGACTGATGATGTGGCCACGGGAGACAACCTTTGACGGCAGCGCGAAAGCGCGGCTGGTTCAGACAGCCGACGGGCTGTTGGCCGAGACCGTGACGTCGAGGGTTACGTGGCCGGCGCCTGGTCCGAAGCGGCAGAAGGCCTCGTCCAGCGCCGAAAAGATCGCACCGGCATCACCGCGCAGTTTCGTGCAGAAATGCTTGGAACGCTCATAGACGCCGGACTGCTTGAGAAAATCGATGCAGCCGTAGATCTCGTCCATGTGGTCGTCGGTGCCCATCACATAGAGCGAGAACTGCGCCGCCGCCGGCTGGCCGGTGGCAGCAGCATTGCGCACCGCCGCAATGGCCGCATCCTTGCGCGGGCCGAGTGGCCCGACAGGCCCGCCAAGTGCATCGGAGCGGCAGATCGGGTCATCCGGCTCGCCAGGGCACCCGCGCGAGATGGCGGCCGACAACACGCAATGTTTGCCGCTGCGTGCCGCCGCCACGAAGAGGTCGCGCATGGCGGGAAACAGCACTTCGGGCGGCCCGACCAGCAAGGTCGAGATGTCGTCGGTCTCGATCCTGAGCTTGTCGCGCCAGGGATCGAGCGCACCGAGCGCGCCAAGAATGACACCGACGAATTCGTCGGTCATGGGGTATAGGGAAATCTGTGCGCCTGAAAACATCGCCCGCCTCGCTCCGCTGGTATTACCCAGATCAGCTTCTAGGGTCTGTGGGCTTGCCGCCCCCGTCTCAGCCCCGACCGTACGGAGCACCCCTGTGGATGTGCGCCTTAAAGCATCATTCGAGTTCAAGGGAAAGCCGTTTTTTCAGAGCACTGCGCCAAAAGCATTGCGCCAGTCACGGTGCGCCTGAGCGGAATTTTGTCGGGAACCTTCGCCGCCGCGACCGGTTGTCCCCACAGTCGCAACGCGATCACTTTCGTAGAAAACAAGCGACGACTTCACAGAAATGGAGACAAACCATGTTCATGAAAATCCTCGCAGCTTCGGTTCTCACCATTGGTCTGGCCACGTCAGCCATGGCGCAAAGCGCCGGCAGCAACAACGCAAATGGAAGCGGCAGCGGCAAATCGGTGACGGTTGAGCCGAACACGCCGGCTTCACCGAATACGGTCGAGCCGGACACTGTCGACCCGGGCACGACCAACAGCACGACTGGCACGGTAGGGGACATGAATTCGAACGCGGATCAGAATTGCCCGACCAACCCGCAAGGCGCGCAGACGGACGCCGATGGTAACGCGACGGCGCCAACGGTAAACGATAATAATTGTGGCAAGTAACCGCACACGGATGAAGCCGCTGGGCATCGCCCAGCGGCTTCATCCGTTTCTCTGGTCCGCAGCACTCGTTTTGCCGAACAGCCGGATTTGTGGAGCGGGTTTTCCGGCGGGCGGGCGCAAAAACAGGTGTTTTGAATTGAGCAGCCGTTTGAGCACTCTACCGTAGGTAAAATACAGGACCCGACCGTTGGCGAGATCGAATTCCACTGTTCCCCACCGCCTGACCGGAGCCTTTCCTGTGCAAGGCCCCAGCCTTCTGATCTGGAATCCCAGTCTGATTTTGCGCGTTCCGATTTCAAGATAGATGCCTGGCAGAAGGCCGAGCACATGCCATAGCCGTACAACATGCTCGACCGACATGGCCGGCGAGATTATCAGGTGGCTGGGCTGAAGCCGTGCCCAGACGAAGTCGCCTTTCGGCTGCGGCATTCCTGACAACAGCCCCCGGCAGTAGGCCGGCACCGCCTCGCTCACCAGAATCC
>NZ_RZPQ01000601.1:0-3650 GCF_003999135.1 Mesorhizobium sp. M7A.F.Ca.CA.004.06.1.1
AGGCGATGCAATCATAGATATGGCCGATGCGCGCAATGTGCTTCTGGTCGTAGGTGCCGGGCGAAATGACATAGCCGGGTTCGCGGTCGAAGATCGCCATGATGCCTTGCGCAACCGCCTTGACCACCGGGGCGTCGCGCTCGGTCATCAGCGGCAGCACTTCCATCAGGTCGCGGATTTCGTAGTCGAATTTTGTCCGCTCGCGCTTTAGCCGGTCGAGAATACCGGTCACTTCGCCTTTGACGGTGTCGAGATCTTCCTCCAGCAGGAAACGACGGTCGATGGTCAGCCGGCAGGAGTCGGGCACGTTGGGCGACGGCAGGCCGGGCCGGAAGTCCTCGGTCTGGCCGCCATGGATCGAATTGATGTTCATGGTCGAGCGTTTTGCCCCTTCGGGCACGACCGGCATGCGCGTCATCTTACGGTCAAGCGCAGGGAACAGCTCGTCCTCGAAAGCCCTCAGCACGGCGCCCATGTGGCGCACCGCATTGTCGCCGAGAAACGGCATCGAGCCGTGCGCGATCTCGCCCTTGGTCTCGATCTCCGCCCACCAGACGCCGCGATGCCCGAGGCAGATGCGATCCTTGTTGAGCGGCTCGGGAATGATGACGTGGTCGACCCTGGGTTTTGAGAAATAGCCTAGTCTGGCCAGATGGGCGACGCCGCCGAAGCCGCCGGACTCCTCGTCGACGGTGCCGGATATTTCGATGGCGCCGGGAAAGTCGGGGAAGACTTCCAGGAAGGCTTCGGCTGCGATGATCGAGGCGGCCAGTCCGCCCTTCATGTCGCAGGCGCCGCGACCATAGACCTTGCCGTCTTTGACGATGCCGGCAAAAGGATCGACGGTCCAGCCGTCGCCGGCTTCGACCACGTCGATGTGCGAGTTGAAGTGGACGCAGGCGCCTGACGATCTTCCGTCGAAACGGGCAACGACATTGACGCGCGGGTAGCGGTCGGTGTCGCCGGGCGTGCCTTCGGCGCGGATGAATTCGGTCTCGAAACCACTCTTCTTCAGCCGCGCGCCGAGATATTCGGCGCATGGCCGATAGGCCTCGCCGGGTGGATTGATGGTCGGAAAACGGATCAGCTCAGTGGTCAGCGCGACGACATCGTCGCGCCTGTCATCGATTGCCCGGAGGAGTCGCTCGTTCATGCCCAGAGTTGAGCAGCGATCTCGGCGGTTTTGCAAGCCCGTTGGTGATCGAGCCTGTGCGGCGTGTCGTTGCGGCAACTATTGCGGGAAATCGTTCAAATTCGCTGCTTTGGATTGGCGAATTGGTCAAGGTGTGTGTGTTAGCCCGTTCATCTGCCATTAAAAAGATGAGAGACAATTTGAGGGCAGGCAGGTTAGGGGCAATCAAAGGGGTTTGATCGCATGAAAAAGACAGTTCTCATGGCAGCCGTGTTTGTTGCGATGCTGTTCGGTGCTTCGGGGCAGGGCTGGGCAGCCAGCCTCGTTGCAAATATTGACGTGTCTTCGCAGACGATGACCGTCAGATATGGCGCGTCGGTTTACCGGTGGAGCGTCTCCACCGCGCGCAAAGGTTACATTACGCCGCGCGGCAGCTATCGGCCGCAACGGACGGCGCGGATGTGGTATTCGCGCAAATACGACATGTCGCCAATGCCTCATTCGGTGTTCTTCCGCGGCGGCTATGCCATTCACGGCACCGGCGCGGTGAGGCAGCTCGGGCGCCCGGCATCGCATGGCTGTGTGCGCTTGCACCCGACCAATGCCGCCGCCTTCTATGCGATGGTTCGGCAAGCCGGTTTCGGCAATACGCGCATTGTCGTCACCAACTGAAGAGATTCAGGTTCGCTGTTGTCGGCTGGCGCAGGGCTAATGCCCTCGCCAGCAGTTCCGTTTAAGCGTTCGGGACCGCTTTTGCCTGCGAGGGCCGCTTTCGACGCCCGCCGCTGATCTCCCACCTTTTGTGGAACCACATCCACTGGCCGGGATCTTCTCGCACCCAGCGTTCGACGACATCGTTGAGACGCTGGGTGGTGGCGTGGACATCGACGCTGCCGTCAGCCGTGCGCGGCAATGTCAGCTTGTCCTCGATTTCGAGCCGGAAGCGGTTGCCTGGCAGCCTGATGCAGCGAGCCGGATAGACGTCGCAGTCATAGTGACGGGCAAGGGTGGCCAGCACCCGATTGCTCTGGCACGGACGGCCGAAGAATGTCGTCTCCAGTCCGCTGGAGAATTTCTGGTCGACAAGGATGCCGATGTTGCCGCCGTTCTCCAGGACCCCGGCCAAGGCGAATGAGGCACCGGCCATCGATGGCAGCAACGAGCCCATGGTCGAGCGGCGCGTCGAGAGGATGTAGTCGGCAAGATAAGGATTGTTGGGTGGGCGAAACAGCGCCGTGATGTTCATGCCGAAGGTCGCCGCCGCCACCGGCAGAAGTTCGAAATTGCCGAGATGGCCGGTAAAGACGATGTGCGGCTTCACTTCGCTGGCGATTTCGAGGAAGTGGTCCGCTCCTTTGACCTCGATGCGGCCGGGCTTGATCGCTGTAGGGTCATAGTCGAAGAGGGCGTCGAGAAAGATGTATTCCGCGGCAAGACGGGCCATGTTGCCCCACATGTCTGAGGCGATCGCCTGGATCTCGGCTTCGCCCTTTTCCGGATAGGCCTTGCGCAGATTGTCGACGGCGACCTGATGGCGTCCCACCCGGGGGCCGACCATGCGTGCGGCGCGGTCGGCGAAATTCAACGCACTGTCGGCCGGCAGCAGGCGCAGGACCGAGATGATCATCATTGCGGCGCGCGCCACCAGCCAGTAATTGAGCTGGCGCAGTTGCCTGCCGTAGCGAAATTTTAGATCCCGGCGGAACTTCTTGAACACAGAGGTCAAGGCTCTAGCCGACGCGCAGGATGATCTTGCCGAAAACGTCGCGGCCTTCCATGCGCTTCAGCGCGGCGTCGATACCGTCGAAGCCGACTTCGGTGTCGATGACGGGTGCGACCTGTCCCGCCGCCATTTTCTGCATGGCGTTGGCCATGTTTTCCATGCGGCAGCCAAACGAGCCAAGCAGTTTCAATTGCTGCTGGAACAGCTGCATCAGATTGATCTGCGTCGACACGCCGGAAGTCGAACCGCAGGTCACCAGGCGGCCGCCGCGCTTCAGGCACAGCATCGAGGCGGCAAAAGTGTCGGCGCCGACATGTTCGAAGACGACATCGACGCCCTTCTTCTTGGTCAGCTTGCGCACGACGCCCTCGAAACGGTCGTCGCGGTAGTTGATGACATGGTCGGCGCCGAGCGCCTTGGCCTTGTCGATCTTGTCGTTGGAGCCGACCGTGGTGATGATGGTGCAGCCCATCCGCTTGGCCAGCTGGATGGCCGCAGAGCCGATGCCGGATCCGCCGGCATGGATAAGGATCGTCTCGCCGGGCTGTAGCCTGGCGTTGTCGAACAGCATGTGCTCGACCGTGCCGAAGGTGACGGGCGCGACCGCCGCGCCGATGTCGGTCACGCCGGGCGGGGCGGGGACCAGCAGGCGAGCCGGCAGGTTGATCTTCTCTTGCGCGAAACCGTCGAGATGGAAACCGTGCACACCCGAAACATGTTCACAGAGGTTGTCGCGGCCTTCGCGGCAGGCTCGGCAGAGGCCGCAGGTGCGCGCGCCGTAGATCGATACCAATT
>NZ_RZPQ01000602.1:0-3650 GCF_003999135.1 Mesorhizobium sp. M7A.F.Ca.CA.004.06.1.1
TCCTACATCAGGCCCTGATCAAGGAGAGGCCATGTCGGCGCAAGCAATTTCCGAGAGCGGCGATAGAAGCGATTTCTGGCAGGGCGTGCGGCTGTCGATGCCTGTCGTGGTGGCGTCGGCGCCGTTTGCGGTGCTGTTCGGCGCGCTCGCCGTCGACAATGGCTTCTCGGTCCTGGAAGCCTTCCTGATGAGCGCGCTGGTCTATGGCGGCGCCAGCCAGATGGTCGGCATCCAGCTGTTCGGCCAGCATGTGGCGCCGTGGCTGATCGTGCTGTCGATCTTCGCCGTCAATTTCCGCCACGTGCTCTATTCCGCAGGCATCGGCCGGCGCATCGCGCACTGGCCTGTCATCCAGCAGGCACTTGGTTATTTCATCCTCACCGATCCGCAATTCGCGGTAGCCGAAGCGCGGGCGCAATCGGGCCAGACGGTCGGCTTTGCCTGGTATCTGGGACTTGGCCTGCCGGTCTATCTGTTCTGGATCGTCGAGAGCGCGCTTGGCGCGATGTTCGGCAAGCTGATCCCCGACACGCATGTGCTCGGCATCGATTTCCTGCTGCCGATCTATTTCCTCGGTCTCGTGCTGGGCTTCCGCAAGCGGCCGCTGTGGCTACCGGTGGTCATCGCCAGCGCCGCCGCCTCGATCATCGCCTATAAGACCGTGGGCTCGCCCTGGCATGTCTCGATCGGCGCTGTTGCCGGTGTGCTGCTGGCGGTCATCCTGCCTCCCCATCACAGCGGCGTAAAGGCGCGGCCATGAGCACGACCTTCTGGATCATCATCGCCGGCGCGGTCGCCACCTATCTGACGCGCATCGGCGGGCATCTGGTCATCTCCCGCTTCGAAACAATCCATCCGCGCGTCGAGGCTGGTCTCAACGCCGTGCCGGCGGCGGTGCTGACGACGCTGGTGGCGCCGGAACTGTTGAATGCCGGGCCGGCGGAATGGGCCGCACTGGTGGTCACCGCCGTGGTTTCGCTGCGCGGTGGGTTGATGGCGATGTTTCTGGCCGGCGCGGCCGTTCTGATTTTGGCGCGGCAATTTGTGGGCTAGGGTCTGGGCGCGATCGACTTGAACCGTTAGCGCTGCCCCTCATCTGCCTGCCGGCATCTTCTCCCCGTATAGGGACGGGGAGAAGGGATTTGTCTCAACCTCGGCGCTTTTCTGCAACGTTGGTGGTTGGCGAAATCGTCGATGACGGCATCCTTCTCCCCGTCACTATACGGGGAGAAGTGCCCGGCAGGGCGATGAGGGGCGGCGCCGACCTTCCAAGACTGATTTCAAATCTTCGCGTCGTGCGGCAGCGGGGCGGTGGCCTTTTCCAGCCAGGCCAGCGTTTCGCCGTCGAGCATCGGGCCGATCTCGGCCAGCACGCGCGCATGGTACGAGTCCAGCCAGTGCAACTCGTCGCGCGTCAGGAGGTCCGACTGCACCAGCCTGGTATCGATCGGCGCCAGCGTCAGCGTCTCGAAGCCGTGCATGGCGATGTCTCCGCCCTCGATCTCTTGCGCCGGTGTCACCAGGATCAGGTTCTCGATGCGGATGCCGTAGGCGCCTTCCTTGTAGTAGCCCGGCTCGTTGGACAGCATCATGCCTTCGAGCAGCTTTTCGGTGCCGGTGCGGGCGATACGCTGCGGCCCTTCATGCACCGCCAGATATGAGCCGACGCCATGGCCGGTGCCGTGGGCGAAGTCGCAGCCGTGCTTCCACAGCGCCATGCGCGCGACGGCATCGATTTCCGAACCGCGCGTGCCGGCGGGAAAGCGCAGCGTGGAAATGCCGATCATGCCTTTCAGCACCAGGGTGAAGCGTTCGCGCATCTCCTGCGTCGGCTGGCCGATAGGCACGGTGCGCGTGATGTCGGTGGTGCCGTCCTGATACTGCGCACCGGAGTCGAGCAGGAACAACTCGCCGGCCTGCAGCTTGCGGCTGGTGGCGCGCGACACGCGGTAATGCATGATGGCGCCGTTCGGACCGGCGCCCGAAATGGTGTCGAAGGAGACATCGCGCAGCGGCATCTGCGTTTCCTCGCCGGTCTGCCGTCGCGTCTCCTCCAGCCGGGTGACCACCGATATCTCATCGAGCGATCCGGGTTTTTGCCGCTCCAGCCAGCACAGAAGCTTCGCCACGGCCGCACCGTCACGCCGATGCGCGGCGCGCGAGCCGTTGATCTCGGCCTGGTTCTTGGTGGCGCGCGGGATGCGGGCGGGGTCTGCTGCTGCAACGACGGCGCCGCCATTGGCCTCGACCAGCATGCGCAGCCGGTCGGCCGCCAGCACCGGGTCGAGCGCGATTTTCGCGCCACTCTTGGCAAGGGCGACGATCGCGGCTTGGAATTCGCCGGGCCCATGCGGCTCGGCGAGCTGGGTGAGATAGGCCGCGACCTGGCGCGAGAATTTGCGCTTATCCATGAAAAGCTGGTGCGACCCATCGGCGGCAAGAATGGCGAAGCCGAGCGCCAGCGGCGTGTGCGGCACGTCGCCGCCGCGGATGTTGAAGGCCCAGGCGATGGAGGAGGGGTCGGTCAGCACCGCATGGGTGGCGCCGTCCTTTGCGATCGCCGCCGCCAACCGCGCGAGCTTGTCCTTGGCGAGCTCGCCGGCAAAGCCGATCGGGTGAAGTTCGACCGGGGCCACCGGCGCGTCGGGCTGATCCTTCCAGATGATGTCAATCGGGTTCTTGTCGAGCGGCACCAGCACGGCGCCTGATTTGTCGGCCGAGGCCTGCAGCGCCTTGACCTCGCTGATCGTGTGCAGCCATGGATCGAAGCCGAGCCGTGCGCCCTTGCCAAGATTGTCTTTCAGCCAGACAGCCGGCGGATTGTCGACCAGGCTTTCGATCGAAAAGACGTCCAGGTCGACCTCGCTGCGCACCTGCAGCGTGTAGCGCCCATCGACAAAGACGAAGGCGCGGTCGCGCAGGACGATGGCGACGCCGGCCGAGCCGCTGAATCCGGTCAGCCATTTCAGCCGCGCCGAGCGGTCGGCGACATACTCGCCCTGATGCTCGTCGGCACGCGGCACGATGAAGCCGTCCAGCCCGTTGGCTTCAAGCCATTGGCGCAGGAGCGCCACGCGCGGTTTGCCGACGGCCGGGTCGCCGGCGGAATCGAAGGTCTGGAACATTGTGGGCCTCCTGCGGTCAGCGCAACCGTAGCGTACGGTCACGGAAATCGGAATCGATTTCCGGCTGCGCGCAACCTGCTACAGCATCGCTTGACTGACAACCGGCGGAACTTGGTCCAAGCTCGGTCGGTCCCGGGCTCAATGCTTGAGGTGGATCGTCACCCAGCCCTCGCGGTGCAAGGTTCTGACGTGGCGAAAATTCTGGCCGACATAGGCCGAGATGACGGCGTCGCGCTGGCGGTCGAGGATGCCTGACAGCACGATCGAGCCGCCGAGCGCGATGTGGCCAGCCATTTGCGGCGCCAGCCGCATCAGCGGCCGTGCCAATATGTTGGCGACGATGAGATCGAAGGGCGCGCGCTTGCCGAAGACCGGGTGGTGAAAGCCCGGCGCGGTCACCGTTTCCACCAGTGCCTTGACGTGATTGAGCCGCGCATTGGCGGCAGCCACCCGCACCGCCACCGGATCGATGTCGGTGGCCAGCACAGGAATATGCGCCAGCTTGGCGACTGCAATCGCCAGCAC
>NZ_RZPQ01000603.1:0-3647 GCF_003999135.1 Mesorhizobium sp. M7A.F.Ca.CA.004.06.1.1
CTGCCGGATCACGTCATGCGGTTTCCGCACGAATTTTCCGGCGGACAACGCCAGCGCGTCGGCATCGCGCGGGCTATTGCCCTGAACCCGGACCTCGTGGTCCTGGACGAACCCGTCTCCGCGCTCGACGTGTCGGTGCAGGCACAAATCGTCAACCTGCTTGCCGATCTGCAGGAGAAGCTCAATCTCACGTACATCTTCATCGCCCACGACCTGTCGGTGGTGCGCCAGGTGTCGACCCGCATAGCGGTCATGTATCTCGGCTCGATCGTCGAAGAAGGGCCGGCGGAAGACGTGTTTGCAGCACCGGCCCATCCCTATAGCCAGGCGCTGATTTCGGCGGTTCCCGTCGTGGAGACGACGCCGGGTGGGACGCGCAAGCGCATCATCCTCACCGGCGACGTACCGAGCCCTCTGAACCCTCCAACGGGCTGCCGTTTCCATCCCCGATGCCCAATCGCGGCGGAGCGCTGCCGTTCGGAGCGGCCACAGTTACGGGAATACCGACCCGGTCGCAAAGTCGCCTGCCACTTCCCGACAATGTAGGCGACACTCACCACCGCACGGGTGATCGCCTTCGCCTGACAGATTTCTAAAAGACTCCATTCTTTATCTGGAACCAACCGGCTGTTGGCGCGTTTGGTGGGGTTCGATCGAGCGCATTGCGGTCGACCGGGAGGAAACGATGGATCAATTGCATTTCTTTTCGCCCGTGCGGATTTCGCGCGGGCAGGGACACCCTGCGGAAGAAATCGATAGTGTTGCCGAAGCCATGATGTTCTTGCGGAAGTGGCCGACGGGACGGCGCGGTCCGGTTTATCAGTGCGCGCTGAATTGTTGCTCGGCCGCCTTGTCGGGCCAGATGTCGGCCGAGGAAGCAAGGAAAGCGTTCACCGGCTTTGCCCGCATCACGCGCCTTCTCGATGACGACATGGCGTTGCCGGTGCCCGGCGAAGGCGAGGCAAGGGTGCACGCGTTGCGGCGATAGGCTGTTGTCCTGACGGACCTACAAGGTCTCGCGCTGCAGCGGGGCGGGTCTTGTTGTGCAATGCGCTCGGTCTGGCGGGTCGAAAGTTCGTCTTGCGTGGCACACTTTCACAGCGGACGCTCGTCGTTCATGCTTACTTCAGTCACGAGCTTGCGGCGAAGCGCCATCGTGTAGTCGTCTGGCCCCTTCGGCGTCATGACGAAGGCCTGGGAACCGCCAATGACCGATCTGGCAAAATAGGATGCCAGAGGTTCGTCGGGATTCTCATCCTCCGTCGGGATGGCGATGGCATTGATCGTATATCCCTTGGCTATGGCGTTCGACCTGCTCGGCTGGACGGGAAGCCCGTCGTTGTTCTCGCCATTGGAGGAGATATCGATGACTTTCTTGGCCGCCTTTCCCGGAAACTGGTCGAGCAGGAGACTGCCGATGTCGATAGCCGAGGAAACGGATGTTCCGCCTCGCCCTCTGCGGATGAAGCCGGTATCGCCTTTCCTGCTGATCACCGCAGCCGCCGCTTTGGCATCTTCCAGTCCGCAGATGCTTGTCCACGGCAGCACGACGCGTGCGTGTCCGGGGCTCGACCATTCAAAATAGGCAACGCCGATGCAGCCGACATAATTCCGGCTGATGGCGGCGATGATCTCTGGCGAGGTGAGTGCCGCGGCATGTCCCTCGCGTTGCATATCGGCGATCTTCGGATCGATCGACGACGAGAAATCGACCGCGAACACGATAGCGACGTCAACGTTCGCGGCATGGGCAGAGATCGCCCAAAACATCGAAACTGCAAGTATCCCTGTCACTCTCGAGATTGAACCGGCCGACGTCAGAATGCCCCAACCTGTCGCCCGCACCCGTTCGCGAAAGGATAGGGGGCCGGCGTCCTGATGATATACACTGCCAAACATGTCATTCTCCATCTCGACATCCGGTCGTTTCAAAAAGCGGGCTCAACATGTGGAAATCTGGCGGATCGCCTTGGTACCCACGCCGAACAGCAGCAGATCGGCCTTGGTCCACAAGAGATAACAGCCGAGCAAGGTCAGTGGCATGGCGAGGGCCGCGAAGGAGCCGCCCGACCAGACCTCAGGCAAAGCACGGCCGAGGGCCACTGTCGTCGCCAGCATTGCAGGCAACCGGCTGGCGAGCACCGCACTGCGGAACGGATCGGGCCAAGCGGCCGGCCACATCGGAATTGGCGTGCCGGGCCTGTGGAAGGTGCTGCCGAATTTGCCGAGCGCATGCAGCAGGCCGGAGGTCGCCGCAAGCAATGGATCGCCGAGCAGCAACAGGGCAATGCCGAGCCCGATCGCCCCCAGGCCCGACAGGAAGTCGCCCAGACGGTTGAGGGCAGGATCGGGAGCATCCGGCCTTGCCCAGGCCCGGTGATAGGCCTCGCCGCCCCAGAAGAAGACCAGGGTGGTCAAGGTCAGCGCAACAGTGCCATGGCTGCCAGCGAAATATTCGATCACCGCCATGGTGACGCTGCTTCCCTCATGCAAGCCGACCGGCGCGGTGGCAATCTGGATGGCGAGACCGACAATGAGGCCGAGCGCGTTACCGCTGTTGTAATAGCCGCCCGGTCCCTTCATGCGGGCGCGAAGCGCCGATACCAAATGTGCGATAGGAAGAAGGATCGTCCGCGCGTCCATCACTGCGCCCCCACGACAAGTCCTGCCGCCATCGGCAAGGCCACCGCCGCCTGGCTGATCGACGCCACTGGCCCCGTGTCGGGCGGCAGCCGGGGCCGGAATAGGTTTCGCATCACCGGCAAGGGTCATCACATTCCTCCACTGGACCTGAATTGTTGGGGTGACGATCGCCTGCCCAATTTGCGGCGGCAGCTGCAAAGGCAGGGGCCCCGTCGAAGGATTGAACCGAAGCGGTTCGCAAGGACGTGCGTGCCTGCGGCGCTCGGTTCGACAGTGCCACGGACAGGATCGCACCCAGAATGATGGCGGCACCCAATGCGCTCGCGGACGAGCTCCGCTCGCCGAGAAAGATCGCCGCGCCCAGCGCCCCGAAAACGCTTTCTGCGCTGACGATCACGGCGGCGTGGCTGGCCGGCGTAAAGCGGAGGGCAACCGTCTGTATGCCGAAAGCAATCGCAGTGGAGAACACGCCGAGGATCGCCAGTTCCGGGCCGGCTGCGAATGCGGCGGCCAACGACAGATTGCCTTGCATTGCGCCGAGCGGCAGGGCGAAGGCTGCGGCGCCGAAGAACTGTGTCGCGGCTGCGGTGAACGGCCGCGCATGCACCTGCATGTGCCGGCCCAGCTCGACTGCCCAGAGCGCATAGCAGGCAGCCGAGAGGACAGCGGTGAGATCGCCACTGCTGAACCCGGCAATCCCATCCGACAACAGCAGGGCTCCAACAACGGTCAGCCCGGCGGCGACCGTGAGACTCGCTGTCGGACGTTCGCCTACGAGAAACCAGGCGGCCAGCGGTGTCATTACCGTTGCCGTGCTGACCAGGAAGCTCGCATTGGTGACGGAGGCGCCGAGATAGCAAAGCTGCTGGAGCGTGATGGAGATGGCAAACAGCGCGCACACCTTGGCCAAGCTGGAAAAATAGTCCGGCCCGAGCGGAAGCCGCCTCTCCATCAAGACAAAGGGCAACACAAGCAGGCCGCCGATCAGGCAGCGCAGACCCACC
>NZ_RZPQ01000604.1:0-3640 GCF_003999135.1 Mesorhizobium sp. M7A.F.Ca.CA.004.06.1.1
ATCCTGAAATGGCTGCAGACTGAACTCGGCGCCGAAGTCGTGACTTTCACCGCCGATCTCGGCCAGGGCGGCGAACTCGAGCCGGCCCGTCGCAAGGCCGAGATGATGGGCATCAAGGACATCCGCGTCGTCGACGTGCGCGAGGAATTCGTGTCCGACTTCGTCTTCCCGATGTTCCGCGCCAACACCGTCTATGAAGGCACCTATCTGCTTGGCACCTCGATCGCGCGGCCGCTGATCTCCAAGCATCTGGTCGATATAGCGCGGGAAACCGGCGCCGACGCGATCGCGCATGGCGCCACCGGCAAGGGCAACGATCAGGTGCGCTTCGAGCTTTCGGCTTACGCATTGAACCCCGACATCAAGGTCATCGCGCCGTGGCGCGACTGGTCATTCAAGTCGCGCACCGACCTGATGAATTTCGCCGAGCAGCACCAGATCCCGGTGCCGAAGGACAAGAAGGGCGACGCACCGTTCTCGGTCGACGCCAACCTTTTGCATTCGTCCTCCGAGGGCAAGGTGCTGGAAGACCCGTGGGTGGAGCCGCCCGAATTCGTCCACCAGCGCACCGTTTCGCCGATGGACGCACCTGATACCGTCACCGAGATCGAGATCGAGTTCCTGAAGGGCGATCCGATCGCGCTGAACGGCAAGAAGCTGTCGCCGGCGACCATGCTGGCGGCACTCAACGATCTTGGCCGCGACAATGGCATCGGCCGGCTCGACCTGGTCGAGAACCGCTTCGTCGGCATGAAATCGCGTGGCGTCTACGAAACACCAGGCGGCACGATCCTGATTGCCGCCCACCGCGCCATCGAATCGATCACGCTCGACCGTGGGGCCGCCCATCTCAAGGACGAGTTCATGCCGCGTTACGCTGAGCTGATCTACAACGGCTTCTGGTTCGCGCCCGAACGGCTGATGCTGCAGGCGATGATCGACAAGAGCCAGGAAGAGGTCGAGGGCACGGTGCGCCTCAAGCTCTACAAGGGCAACGTCATGGTCACCGGCCGCAAGTCGAAGAAGACGCTCTATTCGGATGCGCTGGTCACCTTCGAGGACGACCGCGGCGCCTACGACCAGAAGGACGCCGCCGGCTTCATCCGTCTCAATGCGCTGCGGCTGAGGACGCTGGCCGCGCGCAACCGCGCCAAGTAGGGCGGATGCGCGGTTTCGGTCGCTGCCTGGCGCCCCTGGTTGTTCTGGCGACGCCGGCGGCGGGCCAGGAGTTCGACCCCGCCTCTCTCGACCTTCCGGCGCTGATCGAGTGCAGGGCGGACGTTCCGACCTACAACGACTTTGCCCTGTGGCTGTCCAGCGCACCGGGCGCCGTTGAAACGCTTGGCTGGAAGGAGGTTGCCTCGGGCAATCCGTTTCTCAGCCAATACGAACTGCCGGCCAAAATCCGCGTGTTCAACCGCGAGACAGGATCGATCGTGTTTACCGCTGCGGGGCCGATGGCCGTGCTCGACGGCGTTGCCGCGCCGGAGCTTGCCGAAGAACTCAACGTCATGGCCGTTTTTTCCACGCCGCAAAAATTCCTTGGCGAGAAGGTCGTTGTCCACAGCACCGAAGAGTCGGAAGGATTGACCTTCTCCACGGACGTCAAGCTTAACGTCTCGACCGTCGAGTCCCACCCCGGCAAGACCCTGGCCGGCTGCTCCTACACGCTCGAAATCAAATAAAAACCCGGCATTCGCGCCGGGTTTTCGATCAAGTCAGAAATGGCCGGGGCCCTTCTGCCCGGTGCATGGTCCGTCAATCGCCGTCGATCGCCGTGGCGATGCGGGCGATGGCCTGCTGATAGACGCTCGCGGAATTCCAGCCGGCAATCGCGCCCATATTCGCACTCGCGCTCGCGCCCGCCCGCCAGCCATGGCCCTTGAGGAAGTTGGCGGTGGAAGCCAGCGCCGTGCCCTTGTCGCGCAGGTTTCCGCCGCCGACGCCATATTTCAGGACGTTTCCTGGCAGGAACTGCGTGTGTCCGATCTCGCCATGCGCGGCGCCGACCGACGAGGCTGACAACGCCCCGCGATCAACCAGCTTCAGGGCTGCGATGGCATGCGGGTAGAAGAACCCCGGGCGGCGGCAATCATAGGCAAGCGTCAAAATGGCAGAGACGGTGTTCTGGTTGCCCATGGCCGAACCGAAGCCGGTTTCCATACCCCAGATGGCGAGCAACACGCCCGGCGACACGCCGTAATTCGCTTCGATCTTGGCGAACAGCGCCGCATTCGACTTTTTCAGCGACCGGCCCTTGGAAATAATCGCCGCGCCGCCGCGCCGCCGCATGAAATCGTCCACCGAGCCGCTGAAAGCCTTGTGAATGCCGCGGTCGACGGAGATCGTCTTGGTCGCGTAGTTCGCCCCGGCCAGAGCGGCCAGCCCCTTGGCGCCTACACCTTCCGACCTGGCCTGCGCGGCAAAATCCTGCTTCCAGGCCTCGAAGCCGGCGCCGGTCTTGCCGCAGCTGGCCGCTGCCTGTGCGCCCGTCGCCAGCGCAAGCACCGCCACCACGGCCGCTGCAAACATCTTTCCCTTGGCAAGAATTGCCATGTTGATCTCCTGGTTGCCTGAATCACGTCCCAATTGCGAACTTGCCAGCGAAACGCGCACTTGTCACTGTCACCGCTGCAATGCTGGCGAATGCCGTGGAATTTGCCTAGGATCAAGTGATTATTGTGGCAAGGGGGCTGCATGCAAGACGTTGATGTCGTCATCATCGGTGCCGGCTCGGCGGGTCTTGCCGCCGCCAGGACCCTGCAGGCCGCGGGGCTTTCCTTCACGCTGCTCGAAGCGATGGACCGAATCGGCGGGCGAGCCTGGACCAGCGACCAGCATTTCGGCGTGCCTTTCGACATCGGCTGCGCCTGGCTGCATGCCGCCGACCGCAATCCCTATTTTCCCGAAGCCCAGGCGGCAGGCTGGACGTTGCATCATCACGACATGAACGTTGATCATCTCTACTACCGCGAGCGCAAGGCGAGCGAAGCGGAAGAAGCCGACATGAAGGCCGCCGACGCAAAGCTGTTCGAACTGCTGGCCAGGCATGAAGTGAAGGACGGAGATGACGATCGTCTTTCGGCGCTTTTGGCAAAAGGCCATGCGCCGCGCGCCGCCGCCACCTTCGCCGGGCCGATGGATTTCGGTGCCGACGAGGACGAAATCTCGATCCTGGACTTCCAGGCCGCGGCCGATCTCGACCCGAACTACTTCAGCAAGGAGGGCCTTGGCGCGCTGGTGGCGCGTTTCGGCGCCGGCGTGCCGGTCGAACTGTCGACGCCGGTGCGCAAGATCCTGTGGGACGTGCCCGGCGTCGCCTGCGTCACCGATCGCGGCACCGTCCGCGCCAAAGCAGTGATCGTCACCGCTTCGCCGGCGGTGCTCGCCTTCGAGGAGATCGCGTTCTCGCCGGCCCTGCCCGACACGCATTTCGGCGCCTTCTTCGACCTGCCGATGGGCATGCTGACCAAATTGCCGGTCGAGATATCGGGCACCAGGCTCGGGCTGCAGCCCTTCGACGACCTGCTGATCGAGCGGATGGCCAGGCACGACATCTATTTCCTCTGCTTCCCGTTCGACCTTGACCTGATGGTCGGCTTCGTCGGCGGCGATTTCGCCTGGGAAATGTCGGCGGCCG
>NZ_RZPQ01000605.1:0-3631 GCF_003999135.1 Mesorhizobium sp. M7A.F.Ca.CA.004.06.1.1
GCACGGGAATAGGGGCTGCACCGGTGAACTCGATCATCGAGCGATAGATGGGAAAGCCCGGATCGGGATAGAGGATTTCGGCGCCAGGTTCGCCGAACATCAGGATCGCGGCGAACATGGTTGGCTTGCCGCCGGGCAGGATCATCACCGTTTCGGGCGATACTTCGACACCAGTGGTGGTCAGCGTGCGCCGCACCACCGCTTCGCGGGTCGCCAGCAGGCCATTGGCCGGCGTGTAGCCGTGATGGCCGTCGCGCAGCGCCTTGATCGCCGCCTCGACGATGTGCTGCGGCGTCTTGAAGTCCGGCTGGCCGATGCCGAGATTGACGATGTCGCGGCCTTGTTGGGCAAGTGCTGTGGCCCTCGCGAGCACGGCAAAGGCGTTTTCCTCGCCAAGGCGGTCGAAGGCCGAAATCGTGTGGAGCATTTTTCCCGTCCGTGTGGTTCTTGCTGTTGGGTCGCGTTTTTGTGAGCTTCGGCTGGCAAAAGTCAAACGGATTGGAGCTTTCGGTGTCGGAAAATCTCAGGGATTGGCAACCGCGCCCGCGGCCCGAACGCAAGACCATCGACGGAAGCACTGTCCGGCTCGAACCGCTGAGTGCCGCAAAACATGGCGATGGCCTCTATGAAGCGTCCTCCGTGTCCGACATCGACGGCCGCTTCGCCTGGTTGCCCGATTATCCGCCGGAGACCCGCGCCGCCTTCCAGCCATGGCTGGACAAGGTCGAGGCCAGCGAGGATCCGCTGTTCTTCACCGTCATCGACAAGCCCAGCGGCAAGGTCGCCGGACGCCAGACGCTGATGCGCATCGATCCGGCGTACGGCGTCATCGAGATCGGCAACATCTATTGGGGACCGCTCATCTCGCGCAAGCCGGGGGCGACCGAAGCGCAGTTCCTGTTCATGAAATACATCTTCGACGAACTCGGCTACCGCCGCTACGAATGGAAGTGCAACAACCGCAACGAGCCATCGAAGCGGGCCGCCGAACGGTTCGGCTTCAAGTTCGAAGGCATTTTCCGCCAGCATCTGATCGTCAAGGGTGAAAACCGCGACACTGCGTGGTATTCGATCATCGACAAGGAGTGGCCGGCGCTGCGCCGTGCCTACGAGGCATGGCTCGATCCGGCCAATTTCGATGGCGACGGCCAGCAGAAGCGACGGCTCGAGGATTGTCGCGCGGAATTCGGCGCCTAGGAGTTCGCCATTGGCACATACCCACGATCACAGCGGGCACGATCACATTGGGCACGATCATGGGCCCGGCCATGTCCATGGCTCGACCGACAAGAAACGCGTTCTGATCGCAGCCTGCCTGACCGGCGGCTTCATGGTCGCCGAAGCGCTTGGCGGCATCCTCACCGGCTCGCTGGCGCTGCTGGCCGATGCCGGCCACATGCTCGCTGACTCGATCGCGCTCGGCCTTGCCTGGTATGCCTTCCATCTGGCTGGCCGCCCGGCGACTGTTCGCCTCACCTATGGCTTCGGCCGGGTCAAGACGCTGGTGGCCTATACCAACGGCATTGCCATCTTCGTCATCGCGCTGTGGATCGTCTATGAGGCGTGGGGGCGCCTGCAGGCGCCGGCACCGGTGCTTGGCGGGCCGATGCTGGCGGTGGCGATCCTCGGCCTGCTGGTGAACATCGGCTCGTTCTTCGTGCTGCATGGCGGCGACCGCGAGAGCCTGAACATGCGCGGCGCCATCCTGCATGTGCTTGGCGACCTGCTCGGCTCGGCCGCGGCCATCGCGGCGGCGCTGGTCATACTGGCGACCGGCTGGACGCCGATCGACCCGATCCTGTCGGTCCTGGTCTCGCTGCTGATCCTCTACACGGCGTGGTCGCTGATGCGGGAAGCCGCCCATGTCCTGCTCGAGGGCGTGCCGCCAAGCCTCGACCGAGATCTGATCGCCCGGGATATCGAGGCGACGGTCCAGGGCGTGCGCGAAGTGCACCACATGCATGTCTGGTCGCTCGACGGGACCAGTAATATGGCGACGCTGCATGCCTGTCTCGACGAGGGCGTCGATGCGCATCAGGCGGTGAGTGCCGTCAAGAAGCGGCTTGCCAGCGAGCACGGCATCAGCCATGCCACCGTGGAACCGGAATTCGGCCAGTGCGCCGACGATGGCGAGCACGACCATGGGCACGAGCACGAAGCGGCTGCATATCACGACCACCATCACTAGGACCGATCGATTGATGTCGATTGGTCCTGCCTCGGGAGTTGCAAAACCTTGAAAACCAGCTTGATGAACACCCGCTGCCGTGGTGCGGCGTGATGGATCGTGACACCAGGAATGCTCTTATCGCTGCCGTGTGGATCATGCTTCTGTTTGGTATCGGCGCCTACTATCTGCCGACCGTAATGCTGGCACTCGGCAGCCTTTCGACGGTGCTGGCCGGCGCCTTTGGCATCGTCTTCGTGCTGGCGTTCTTCTCGGTGTTCTGGTTGCGGGCTCGCAGCCAGCGCAAAAATCAGGGTAAATAGGCAAGGGATTTTCGATATGCGCATTCTGATCACTGGCGCCGCGGGTATGGTCGGCCGCAAGCTCATCGCCCGGCTGGCCAAGGACGGCACGCTGCGCGGCCGCAAGATCACGGCGCTTGATTTACACGATATCGTGCCGCCACAGGCCCCGAGCCTGGATGGCGTCAGCGTCACGCTGCACACTGGCGATCTCGCCGAAGCAGGGGCCGCTGAGCGCCTGGTCGCATCGCGCCCCGGCGTCGTGTTCCATCTTGCCGGCATCGTGTCGGGCGAGGCGGAAGCGAATTTCGATCTCGGCTACCGCGTCAATCTCGATGGCACGCGGGCCCTGTTCGATGCCATCCGGCTGGCGGGCTTTGCGCCGCGCGTCGTCTTCACCTCGTCGATCGCGGTGTTCGGCGCGCCGTTCCCGGATGTCATTCCCGATGATTTCCATCCGACGCCGCTGACCTCCTACGGCACCCAGAAGCAGATGAGCGAAGCGCTGCTGGCCGACTATACCAGGCGCGGCTTCTTCGACGGTATCGGCATCCGGCTGCCGACGATCTGCGTGCGGCCGGGCAAGCCGAACAAGGCGGCGTCCGGCTTCTTCTCCGGCATCATCCGCGAGCCGTTGAGCGGCCACGAAGCGATCCTGCCGGTGCCGCGCTCGGTCGTGCACACGCATGCCAGCCCGCGCTCGGCGGTGAACTTCCTGATCCATGCGGCAGGGATCGACGGCAGCGCAGTCGGGCCGCGCCGCAACCTGACGATGCCCGGCGTTGCCGTCACCGTCGGCGAGCAGATCGAGGCGCTGGAACGCATCGCCGGGCCGAAGGCGGTAAGCCTGATCCGCGAGGTTCCGGATGAGACGATCTGGGCGATCGTCAAGGGCTGGCCGACGCGCTTCGAGGCAAAGCGGTCACGGGAGCTCGGCTTCAGCGCCGAAAAGAGTTTTGACGAGATCATCCGCGCTCACATCGAGGATGAGCTCGGCGGCAAGATCGCGGGTTAAACTCCGAACCTCGTGGCGCCGGCCTATCCGCCGCTCGCCAAACTCGCCGACAGCAGCAGCAGTCCGAACAGGAACACAAACGCCGCGCCGCCGATCTCGACGATCGAGTGGATGCGGTTGCCCATGCGGCCGTCGCCGGCGAAATAC
>NZ_RZPQ01000606.1:0-3626 GCF_003999135.1 Mesorhizobium sp. M7A.F.Ca.CA.004.06.1.1
CATTTCGGCCTCCACGGCCTGACGCGTCCGGTATCGCGGCTAAACCTCTTTCTGCCTGCTCACTCAGTCACCATCTCATCGGGCGCATCGTCAATCGCCGAGCAATGGCCGTACCCGCGGAAAGATATTGACTGTATGTTTAGTCATAGTTACTCCTGAGGTCGCGAATTGAGTTGGACAGCCGGCGCCAGCCGGTGAATGGCCACAATGAAGAGGGGAATATCTCGACCGCGATGCGGCTTGCCGTTGCCGGTGCGCCGCATGCCGCGAGTGCGATGTCGACGGCCGCTCTCGTGCCGTCGATCGGCATTGTCGCGGTCATCTTTTCGTCAGCAGGAAACGGACCTGAGGCCGTAACGCCGCCGGTCCAACAATGGGAGCATGCAGCATGAACTTGAAACTGACCGTGACGGCCATCGGCCTGTCGCTGCTGACTGTCACGGGCGTGGCCCGTGCCGACGGCGAGCTCAACATCTACAATTGGGGCAATTACACCAGCCCCGACCTGATCAAGAAGTTCGAGGAGACTTACAAGGTCAAGGTCACCGTCACCGACTATGATTCCAACGATACTGCCTTGGCCAAGGTCCGGCAGGGCGCCTCCGGCTATGACATCGTCGTGCCTTCGGCGAGCGTCGTGCCGGTCTGGATCAGCGAAGGTCTGCTCTTGGAGACCGATCCCAACAAGATGGAAAACTTCAAGAACGTCGATCCGAGGTGGGTCGATGTTCCATTCGATCCAGGCCGTAAATACACCGTTCCATGGCAGTGGGGCACGACCGGCATTTCGGTGAACAAGTCGGTCTATGCCGGCGATCCGAACACATCGGCGATCTTCCTCGACCCACCTCCCGAACTCGTCGGCAAGATCAATGTCGTACCCGAAATGGGTGACATCATGTTCCTCGCCATCGCTTACGAGGGTGGCAAATATTGCAGCAGCGACATGCAGATGCTGAAGAAGGTGCATGACAAGCTGGTGGAGGCGAAGGCGAGATGGCTTTCGCTCGACTATGCGGCCGTCGATGGCCTGGGCAGGGGCGACATCGCCGCGGGCGTCAACTGGAACGGCATATCGCTGCGCGAGCGGCTTGAGAACGACAAGATCGTCTATGGCTATCCCAAGGAAGGCTATCCGATCTGGATGGACAATGTCGCTGTCCTCAAGGACGCCAAGAATGTCGACAACGCCAAGCTGTTCCAGAACTTCATCATGGATCCGCAGAATGCGGCGCTGATCTCAGCCTTTGCGCGTTATTCGAACGGCATCAAGGGCTCGGAAGCCTTCATGCCCGACGACATGAAGACCGCGCCGGAAGTCAACATTCCCGCCGAGTTCGCCGCCAAGGGCCAATTCATGCTGGCCTGCCCGCCCGATGTGCAGGCGCTCTACACGAAGATCTGGACCGACCTGCAGAAATGACCTGACCAGGCTTTCCCGCGCCGCCGCACGCGGCGCGGTCATCTTCCGTCCATGCCAAACGCGATGCGCAGATCGCAGGAGACTTCCCATGACCGATCTCGACCTTTGCTACATGCCGGCCAGCGAGGCGCTGCGGCTGTTCAAGGCAAAGAAGCTTTCGCCCGTCGAACTGATGCAGGCCACCATCCGCCGCGCCGAAGCCACCAAAGCGACGATCAACTGCCTCACCTTCACGCATTTCGACGAGGCGATAGACCTGGCCAGGAAAGCCGAGGCAAAATACGCCAGGGGCGCCCGGACCGGGGCGCTCGAGGGCCTGCCGATCGGCATAAAGGACGAGAGCTACATCAAGGGCAAGCGGACCTCGCACGGCTCGCTGCTGTCCGGGGATGCTATCGGTGGCCATACCTCGACGATGAACGAGCGCATCATCAAGGCCGGAGGCATTGTCCATGCCCGCACGGCGACGCCTGAATTCAGCTGCGCCGGCTACACCTGGTCGAAACGCTGGGGCGTGACGCGCAATCCGTGGAACCCGGATTTCACGCCCGGTGGTTCGTCGGGAGGCTCCGCGGCGACGCTGGCATCCGGCACGTCGTCGATCGCCACCGGTTCGGACATTGCGGGATCGATCCGGATTCCCGCGTCGGCCTGCGGTCTTGTCGGCTTCAAGCCGCCTTACGGGCGCAATCCGGACGAGCCGCCATTCAACCTCGACTTCTACTGCCACACCGGACCGCTGGCGCGAAACGTCGGGGATGCGATCCTGCTGCAGAATGTGATGGCCGGACCAAGCCCGCTCGACATCGCCACGCTGCGCCCGAAACTGCGCCTGCCGCTCGAGTACAAGCCGATCAAGGGCTGGAAGATTGCTTTCTCGATGGACCTTGGTTCTTTCGAAGTCGACCCGGACGTGCGCAAGAACACGCTTGCCGCCTGCGATGTGTTCCGTTCGCTCGGCGCCACGGTCGAGGAAGTCGATCTGGGCTGGGGCGACGAAGTGCTCAGGGCGGGCATGGCCTATCTCGAGCATCTGTTCGGCGCATCGCTGTCGCAGCTGCTCAAGAAGCACGGCAAGGACATGACGAGCTATGCCAGGCAGTTCGCCGAGGACGGGCAAAAGTCGAAGGCGACGGACTTTGTCGGAACACTCGACGTGGCGGCCAGGATGTACCAGACGCTGGGGCCGCTGCTGGAGACCTACGATGTGCTGATCTGCCCGACCAACGCGCTTCCCTCCGTGCCGGCGGAGTTCGATCAGACCACGGGTACGGTCGAGATCAACGGTAAGCAGGTGAACCCGTCGTTGGGATGGGTGATGACGACGCCGTTCAACATGATGAGCCGTTGTCCGGTTCTGTCCATCCCTTCGGGTCGGGCGGCAAGCGGCGTGCCGACAGGCATCCAGATCGTCGGCCGCACCTATTGCGATGCCGATGTTTTCCGAGCGGCCATGGCCTATGAGACGGCCAACGGGCAGTGGTACACAAACGCCGAAACGCGTCCGTCGCTATAACAGGGCGATGCGGCTCTTGCCGCGGTTGGAGAGCCGACGCCGGACACCTCGAATAGACGAATCTGTGGTGGCGCCGGTGATCGCGCCAGAAGGTCCGAAAGGAGCTGGACGAAGATGGCGCAACAAAAGGCTGCGGCGGCAAAACGCAAAGGCGCTACGGCGAAGAATGGGCGTGCGGCAAACGATGCCGCGCCGCCCAAGGACCGTCGGCGCGAGCGCGGCGAAGCCAGCGTGCAGCGGATCATCGACGCCACCATCGAACTCATCGCGGAGGAGGGGCTGGCAAGCGTCACCATGCAGCGCATCGCCGAACATGTCGGCTCGTCCAATGCCCTGGTCGTCTTCCATTTCCGCAGCAAGGAGAACCTGTTTCGCGCCGTCCTGCAGTATCTCAGCGATCGATATGATGAGCTGTGGGTGACGTTGGTGCGGGCGCCCGGCCTGTCGCCGGTTGAGCGGGCTCTGGGCGCGGTCGATTGCGCGCAACGTTTCGCCCGCCAGCATCCGAAATGGGTTTCAGTTTTTGTCGTGTTTTCCAGCGACCGCAAGAGCATGCAGATCTACAACGAAATCGGCCTGCCGAGCGACCTTGCCTACACCGCCGAGGCGCGCGAGCTGCTGATCGAGATTTCGCGCAGTGGCGGTTATACCGGCGTCGACATCGATACGCTGTCGGAGAGCCTGAAT
>NZ_RZPQ01000607.1:0-3623 GCF_003999135.1 Mesorhizobium sp. M7A.F.Ca.CA.004.06.1.1
GTTCTGGCAATTGCGGTCCGTTGAGACCGGTCTTGCCATGCACTTCCTCGGCGGTGACCAGTTCGCGCATCAGGGGCCGGATGGCGCCGGCATAGACCTTGATGTCCGGACGGCCGGCCAACTCGCAGATCTTGCGGGCATTCTTTTCGGTAAGCTTCAGCGGCACGTTTCCGGCAACGGCTGATATGCCGACGATCTCCAGTTCGGAGCTGCCGAGCGCCAGCAATATGGCGACGGCATCATCCTGACCGGGATCCGTGTCGATGATGATCTTGCGTGATTGGGGCATTTCAATTCCTTGTTTGGCGAGGTCGTGGGCTTGAACCGATCCGATCGAAACATCCAAATGACGCCGAAGCGGTCGCGAGCTGCCATGTCGAACCGCTCGACCGGGAAAGACAATTCCCGACCTGCGCGCTTCTCCTTGCATCTGCTCGCCGTTTCAAGCGCCATGTCGGTCATTCCTGTGAGTCCACGCCTGGTCTTTTTGAGCGGGTCTGTTGACGGCTTGAACTTGGTCGCGGGGCGGACCATATCAAGGCCATCGGGAAAAATGCCATCTGGGTTTTTCCACTTTATGTCGCTCTTGAGAGGACAGTGTAACATGAGCCGAATGACGCCCTTTTCCAGCCCGCTTCTCCTTGGTTTCGACGCCATGGAAAAGACCCTGGAACGCCTGGCGAAATCCGGCGACAGCTACCCTCCCTACAACATCGAACGCCTCAGCGGCGCCGACGGCAAGACCGAAAGGTTGCGCATTACATTGGCGGTCGCCGGTTTCGCCGAAAGCGATCTCGATGTCACCACGGAGGAAAACCAGTTGGTCGTGCGCGGCCGTCAGACCGACGACACCGAGCGCGAATTTCTTCATCGCGGCATCGCCGCGCGCCAGTTCCAGCGCTGTTTCGTGCTGGCCGACGGCATGCGGGTGATCGCGGCGGAGTTGAAGAACGGTCTTTTGTCGATCGACCTCGATCGGCCGGAGTCCGAACGGCTGGTACGGAAAATAAACATATCGGTGAAAGACTGATCTTTACCACTGCATCGGCCGGAAATCGGCTCCGACTTCCGAAAGCACGATGCAGCAAATTGAAATGGCTCTCATGCGGGATGGCCTTGAGCGGCGTCCTCGCGCCAAGGAGGCTTTGAAATGACCAGAACTGAAAACATCACCATGACCAATGGCGAATTCGCTCATCTCGGCGAAGGCTCGGTCGCTTATCTCAGAAAGGTCTCGAGCGACGAATTGCTCGGCCGTTTCCCCAATCTCGGCGAAATCGCCCCCGGCATGGAACTGTGGGCCTTGTTTGCCGCCAATGGCCAGCCGATCCTGCTTTCCGATGCGCGTGACCGCGCTCTGGCCGGCGCCATGGAAAACGACCTGACCACCGTCGCCATTCATTGACAGCGATTCCGGCTGAAACGGAAAGGGCCGCCCATGGCGGCCCTTTAGCGATATCATTCTCGAAATTCAGGCCGCGTGCGAAGCCTGGGTGTCCGACAACAGCGCGTGGATAGCGGCGGCGTCGCGCGTACCCCTGATCTTGGCCACCGTGTCGGCATCGCGCAGGACCCGCGCGATGCGCGACAGTGCCTTGAGGTGGTCGGCGCCCGCCCCTTCCGGCGCCAGCAGCAGAAACACCAGATCGACGGGCTGATCGTCCAGCGATTCGAAATCGACAGGCGTCTCCAGCCGGGCGAAAACACCTGCGATGCGTTTCACGCCGGCCAGCTTGCCGTGCGGAATGGCGATGCCGTTGCCGACGCCGGTCGAACCCAGGCGCTCACGCTGCAGGATGGTGTCGAACACCTCCCGCTCCGGAATGCCGGAAATCGCCGCTGCCCGTTCGGACAGCAGTTGCAGCAGCTGCTTCTTGGAGTTCGCCTTCAACGCCGGCAGTATCGCCGGAACGTTGATAAGATCGCTCAGATCCATGCTAGAAAATCCCTTGTTCGCCTGCCGTCACCAGTCCCCACCCCTCGTGCGGCCGGCTCTTATTGCCGTGCGACCCTTGTCGTCACCGTGCGACCTTTGTCGTCACGCTTGCGCGACCTTGGTCGTCGACGGGTCGATCCAGCCGATATTTCCATCGGGTCGGCGATAGACGATGTTGAGATGGTCGGTTCCCGCATTGCGGAAGACAAAGACCGGGCTGTCCTTGGTGTCGAGTTCGATGACCGCCGACGCCACCGACATGGTCTTCAGCGTCATGGTTGATTCGGCGACGATGGCGGGCGCGAAATTCTCCGGAATGTCCTCGTCGTCATCGGCAAGCGGCGCCATCACCGTGTAGGCGATGTCGGTCGGCTGGCCGTTGGCGGCGCCCGAATTGTGCGATTTCAGCCTGCGCTTGTAGCGCCTCAGGCGGGTTTCCAGACGGTCCGCCGCCGCCTCGAAGGCTAGCGTCGGATCCTGGGCATCGCCGGTGGCCTGCAGCGAAGCGCCGGAATCCAGCCGGATCATGCAGTCCGCCGAATAGCGCGAGCCCGATTTGATGACCGTGACATGTCCGGCAAAGCCGCGATCGAAATATTTGCCGATCGCTTCGCCGACGCGATCATTGATGCGTGTCCGAAACGCATCGCCGATATCCATGTGTTTTCCCGATATGCGCAGATTCATCTGAAAACTGACCTTCCTTGCTCAGGCTTCAAACTGGCCCGAGTTTATACTCGTGATCCGTGCGCACAAGCTTTGCGGCGTCACTTGCGCCGATTTTAAATCCAAACTTTCCGGTTGATCACAAGCCGCCCTTTGACCGTCCCGAGGCCAACGTCGTGACGGACCATCCGCATGCGGGCATCTAGCCCGTCTCATGCGGGCGGGCTTCTAGCCACTTCACCGCGGCTTGTCAATGAAGTGCCGGCCTGTGGAAAATCGACCCGCTCAGCGCCCGGCGCTGGCCATCGCCCGTTTCTCGCGTCGGCGCTGCACCGAAGAGGGGATATTCATGCCTTCCCGGTACTTGGCGACCGTACGTCTTGCAATGTCGACGCCACTTTCGCGCAACATGTCGACGATCGCGTCGTCGGAAAGCACGTCGACGGGTTTTTCCTCGTCGATCAACTGCTTGATGCGGTCACGCACGGCTTCCGAGGAATGCGCATCGCCGCCGCCCGACGCGGCGATCGAGGCGGTGAAGAAGTAGCGAAGCTCGAACACGCCGCGCGGCGTCAGCATGTATTTGTTGGCTGTGACCCGGCTGACCGTCGATTCGTGCATGCCGATGGCGTCGGCCACCGTGCGCAGATTGAGCGGCTTCAGCTGCCGCACGCCATGGACGAGGAAGGCATCCTGCTGGCGAACGATTTCCGAGGCGACCTTGAGGATGGTCTTTGCCCGCTGGTCGAGGCTGCGCGTCAGCCAGTTTGCATTCTGCAGGCATTCGGCCAGAAAATCCTTTTCCGCCTGGTTCTTGGCCTGCGGTGAGACCTGGGCGAAATAGATATGGTCGACCAAGACCCGCGGCAGCGTTTCGGCATTGAGTTCGACCGTCCAGCTGCCGTCATTGGCCGCGCGCACCTCGACATCGGCGACGATCGCGTCGCTGGCGCCGCCCGAAAACGCCATGCCCGGCCGGGGATCGAGCGCCCGGATCTCCGCCAGCATGTCGAGCAGATCC
>NZ_RZPQ01000608.1:0-3622 GCF_003999135.1 Mesorhizobium sp. M7A.F.Ca.CA.004.06.1.1
GTTCAAAGCCGGTGCCGCCCGCTCGGTCGGTGCGCTCATCTGGTTTGGGTTGGAGCCTGGTCTTACAATGTAAGGCGTAACTAGAATGACCAGTTCTGACTCCTCTTTTTGAAACGAGGTCGAGCGAAAAAGCGGTCCCAGGATCGCCAGTTCTCCGAGCCAGGGAAAGGCCCTGACATCATTGTTGACGTTCCGCCTGATTAGACCGCCGATTGCGAAGCTCTGGCCGCTGGCGAGTTCGACGACCGTATCGGCTCGGCGCGTGGAAACTGCCGGCACGGAAATTCCGTTGATTTGCACGGCACCTTGCGTCGACAGTTCACTGACTTCGGGCGTTACGTGAATGTTGATTTGATTGTTGCTGAGAACTGTCGGCACAAATTCCAGACTGACGCCGAAGTGACGGAATTCAACCGATACCTGCCTGTTTTCCTGCAGGACAGGAATGGGAAATTCGCCGCCCGCGAGAAAGCTGGCCTTTTCACCCGACATAGCGGTGAGGTTCGGCTCAGCCAGGACGGAAGCTATATGCTCCTTGGCGAGCGCGTCGAGAACCGCGCTGACGTTGACGGCACCGTTGTCGAATCCGATTTCTGCTGTACCGCCACCCTGGGTTGAACCAGACCCAGCGCTTGCAGCGCTTCCGCTTAGAACGCCCACTTTGAAATTGCCGATTTGACCGAAGGCGGACAAGTTGACGCCGAGTGACTTCATGGCGCTGCGTGAGACTTCGGCTACGCGCACGCTGAGGTTAACTTGCAGGGATCCAGCGACCTTGATGTTGTTGACGACTTGCGCTCCGTCGCCCAGATATTGCTCAGTGACTCTTTTTGCGGTGTCGGCGACCTCTGCGTCGGGCGCCGTCCCGCTAAGGATTGCGCCGCGCGGCGTATAGTTGACGCGGATGGGATAGTCGCCGACCTGCTCCCGCAACATGGCGCGTAAATCCCCGATCGGTTGCGTGACAACGATACGCAATTCGGCGAGAGGCTCGCCATTGCCATCCAAGGCGAATAGGCTGGTCCGCCCCGATTTCTTGCCAAAGACGAAGATTGTTTTGCTCGATGGCGCCTGAAAATCCGCGATCGTGGGGTCAGCAACAAAGATGGTCGTGGCTGGCCCGGGCAGATGAACGGTCTCCCCGAGCGAAGAGGAAAGGGTCAGCGTGGCGTTGATGCTATTCGAAGCCGCATGCGGCGGGCCTTTGTCCTGCTTGTTTTGCGCCGCGACACCAAGTGGGAAAGTCACAATAAGCGCGCAGAGGAGATGGCCCAGGTAACGGGGCACTGCAGGTCTTGTAACCTTGTTGGCGATCGCCCGCCAATTGAGCGCAGCGCAAGGATGTTGAAGGATCAGCAAAATAGATCTTCTTTCGATTCGACAAACTATGCGGACGAGGCGTCAGTCAATTCTAGGATGTAACCAATGCCTCGGATGGTCTTGATCCGTGGCGTTGCACCTGATCTGGTCAGATGTCCCCGTAAACGATAAATTCCGACTTCAAGCGCGTTGGCAGACACGTCGTCGTTGAATGAATAGAGGTGATCTTCCAATTGCGCACGGGGCACGATGCGGCCTGCCCGGTTAAGCAGGTGCTCTAGAACACAGAGTTCGCGACGTGCGATCATCATTGGGTGCCCATCAACGAAAACCTGGCGGGCGACCGGATCAAAGTCGAGATTGCCAAATACGAGCCTCAGGTCGGTCATCTGTGTCGCCCGGCGCAGAATGGCTCTCATTCTGGCAATAAGCTCATCGGTAGAGATGGGTTTGAGCAGAAAGTCGTCCGCACCACCGTTGAAGATCGCAATTCGCTTATCGAGATCGTTAAGGCTGCTCATAATGACGGCAGGAACTGAATGCCCGTGGGTCCTCAACTGCCTCAGCCAACCCAAGCCATCGCCATCTGGCAGAGCCAATTCCAGCAGGAGAATTTCATAGCTGGCGCAAGAAAATGCACTCGAAGCCAGTTCCAGAGTACCAACGACATCAACGACGAAGCCGCCATCCCCGAGCGCAAGTCGCATGGCGCGCGCAAGATCCGCATGATGATCCACGAGCAGCGTTCGCATTTCATCTCCTCTCGAAGAGGGACGGCCCATCGAACGCGTCACCGGCGGCCATCTGATCGGAGCACACGGCGCGCAACTCGTCGCAGCTCTCGGAACTGGTCCGAGTCGGAGGGACATGCAAGTCGCTCGGTGGCAATAGGCGCGGGTGAGGACCAACTGACGGGCTCAAATACGCCGGTCGGCGAACCCACGAGGCCAGCAACCCGCGTGCGATTTCTCGTTGCATCATCTCTCCTACGTGCAGCCCCTGCGCTCGCAAGGCAGCGTCGCGGCTCAGAGCCCGATTCCCACAGAGGGTAGGGTTAGCTTTCGAGAAACTGATTGAACAAATCGATTATTTGGATCGAATGCATCCACGGTATGGATGCAGCGCACCATCTTCAACGACTGCGGCGTCCTGATGCACTGTTGTGTCTGTCGTGCTCTGCTTTTTTCGCTGTCCTTCAAGGCTGGCGAGCCTGGTGGAACCTGCGCGTCATTGGCTTGGTAGCTTGAATGCTCAACAACGGAGCGCCCTGCGCAAAGCCGCTCTCATTTCCAAAAAGCCTTGCAATCTGGTTGGAGCACTTCGCGCTCGACACCAAAATAGGCGAGGAAAACTGACGTCTGACAGGGATGTACATGCAACAGCCGATTTGCGGCACCAGCAAACGACCGCGTTCAGGCTGAAGATCGACGACCAACGGCTCCTCGATTTCCGCACCGACCGCTTTTACAAGCTCTTCCTGTGCGGGCGGATGCCGGCAAACAGCAGCACAGGGTCAGCGAAACCGGGAGCGGGCCTGCTTGATCGCCATGATCACATTGCCGCTGTCGCGCGTGCGGAGCGGAATGCAATCGGTCCAGCCGGCGGCAATCCGGTCAGCACTATCGTCTGCACGAAGCTCCCTGACGAAGACGTGCCCGAATGCGCTCAACAAAGCCGGGCGGCGGATCTTTCCAATCGCCGAAGGTGCGGGCTGGCACCGAGCGGCGAACTGCGAACTCATTCCTGCCCGGCGGCGCTGGCCGCCGCGAGCGTCGATGCGGACCCAGCCGCTCCGAATCCTCCCACAACACGATGAGCGCGTCGCGGACATCGCTGCCGTAACAGCGGCTGCGGCTCTTGCCCGCAGACGGCCTCTGCTCACGACGGTTCATAAGACGGATCGCGCGCTTGCGAATAATAGCCGGTTACCGCCTCGAACTCATCCAGAATGCGCCGCTTGTCAACGCCGCAATAAAGCTCCACGATCGCCGCTTCACCGTGTCGCCATGCTGAGCCGCGCCATCCTTCCCCCGAACCGGAATGGCACGACCTGTCCATCCCCTTTGGAACAGGACACTATTGGTAACATTTTGCTTGAGGCAATGCGGCTCGTTGCCTTCCTTTTCGCTGACCGGAAGGGTACCGGAAGTCGTCTATCGCATCTTACCCGCTGAAAGCGGCAACACCTCGACCTCAATCGCAGATCATAGGAAATAGACGATCGCGTCGGGGCCTCAGCATCGGTTCACCGGGTTTCCGTCATCGACTGAAGCGAATTGCCCCATCGACCGTCACCGGGTGG
>NZ_RZPQ01000609.1:0-3621 GCF_003999135.1 Mesorhizobium sp. M7A.F.Ca.CA.004.06.1.1
CTCCTAGGGCCGATGGGCCACTCAGTTCGTGCGCCTTTTGCCGATTGCGTTGCATGTGCCGTGCCAAGCCAAAAAGCATTGATAAACCGCCGATGGATCAGCTTTTGCCCTGTTGCGCATTCTACATTGTGGGATATGCGACAATGCCCAAGCGGTTGAATCGTCGTGTTGCAGAACCCCAGACGGGTCATGACTGCTATTCTTAGGACAGTGCGCAGCAAGCCGCTACTCGCTGCACTCCAGGCACACCATTTCCATAATAAAGCGGTGGGTGCTATGTTGACCGAGCTGTCGACCAGGGAACGGTGTGAGGCCTCAGATCCCTCCATATTGTTGCACCCGCCGGTCCAACAGGACTGCAGGTCCGGCCTCAAAGGATCTTGGCTGCTATGGCGACATTGCGGTGCACGCCGCTTTCCGACCAATGATGTGCGTCCAGGTCGAGGCCGGCCCTAATGAACCACCGCCTTGGCACCCTCGCCCATCTCATTTCGGCATCGACAAGCTAGACCAGAGCGCACTTGCAAGGCGCCATGCAGTCCTGTCGGCGGGCGAACTGTTGGTGACGGGTACAGCTGCGAGCGAACGTTCATCCACCGACGCACAGCGCGGACTGTCGCTTTTCAAATTAGGAAATCTCTGTAGCCACCATTCATGAGCGCGCGGCCACGCGAGACGGCCCGACGGATGCGGTCGCGCAGATGATCGCGAGGATCCGCCCAGTCGGCATGGACGCGCCGTTGACCGATGAGAACTTCGGCGAGCTCGCGATGAGGTGCTCCGGCGAGCGAACCGTCGAGCGCACGAAGAACGAAGGACAAACGAACGCCGCGCTTTTCCGGCGCAAACAAGCGGGGGGGCAACTGTTGCCCTAGACTGAGAGCATTGAGGCACTCCAGTCCCCTCAGTCGATGCTTTAAAAGCACCGCGGGCCAGATGGCTTGCGTATGCAGGCAAACAGGGTGGAGGATATTCGCGCCCGAGACGGCGAGCTGCAGCGCGTGGTCCGCATTGCGAAGAAGAACATGCTGGCTCTTGTCGGGCGCCAGCAGGACGATTGCACGACAGGGCAATGCCGAGAGTTCGAACGGCGGTGTCGGCGACGAGGCAGGCAACCGTTCCGCAATGACCGGCAGCACATGGACGCACCAGAGCGGACACCAGAATACGACCGAAGCGCGGCCACAAGACTCCGCGAAACAGAACACCCCAGCGTGACAGGTCGCCGGCCGACGCGACCATATCGAGAAAGGATTGGAGAGACCAAGTCTTGCAATGCTGGCGCGCAGCGGTCAGATCGCGCTGGAACGCTGGATTGCGGCGTAAGAACTCCCAAGCCCACTCCCGCAGCGTCAGGCCAGCGGTGTAGTCGTATGATCTTTCATCCCGCCAATCGGCCTGATCCGCGCCAGTCAGGAGATTCATGACTGACATCCCCTGCCCGCGCCTGCGTGAGTCGAAACATTATGCCACTTCGCAAAGCATCGGCGAAGGCAGCAGACGTCGAAGACCCCGTTTCGTTGAAGCGTCAGCCATCGCCACTGTCGGCGACAGAAGATGTGCCCAAATTGCCACCAGACCGTCGAACTGGCACAGCGACGGCCAGCGCGACCTGGAATTGATCCCGTAACGGTCATCGGCTCCTGCGTCGCGATCCAGACGTCCCTTGAAGGCGCAGTAGCGCGGCAGTGGATCGCACGCTGCTTGTCGGCAAGTTGTCGTAGCGGCGGCGCCATAGGCACGGTCATCGGAGGGTCTCCTGCGGCAAGTTTTCGCCATTGGAGGCCAATCTCCCCGCTAGGGCAGCCTGTGCAGTTGCACAGGTGAAGCGGATCAATCAGGGGGAGCCATGGCGGAAACTGGATGATGGCGGCTTGAGGAGAGCGGCGTATCGAGGCGGGTGATGAAGCCTGCCAGTACCTCTCAAGGAGAGTGATACGCCATGAACGAGACTATCAACACATTGTTCGCCTTCGTCAGCCCGACGAAATCGATGATACCCTGACGGATGTACTTCGCAGCGGCGCGCGCAAATTGCTTGCACATGCGATCGAGATGGAGGCCGAGGCGTATGCCAAGGCGGTCGACTGCCTGACGAAAGATCATATTGCGTCGCTGGCGCTCTACGATTTCCCCGCCCAACACTGGGATCATCTGCGAACGTCCAATCCCATCGAAAGCGTCTTTGCAACCGTTCGCTATCGCACGGTGCGTACCAAGGGCTCGCTATCCTCGAAAACCGCCCAGCTGATGGTCTTCAAGCTGTTGGCCGCGGCCAGGAAGTGGCGACGATTGAAAGGACAAAATCAGTTGCCGAAACTCATCGCAGGTGCCGGTTCCTGGACGGAATCCAGGTCATCGAAACGAAGCCGCAGAGCGCCGCTTGATCAGCCTCGTCACCCAAATTCCAGCATAGCTCCATCGGAACTGCCAGCCTTCCTTGCCGATCAGGCGCATATCAGCGCTGACGATACCGAGGACGGCGATGGCGGTCACCTCCAGGCCGCCGAGTAACGACCCTCAAAACACCGCACTGGTCGAGGCCAGCCTGAACCGGTATCTTGTGCCTGCCCTCGGGAGTCGCTCTATCCACCATGTGATCGACACCGACATTGCTAACATCACAAAGAAGATCGTCGCCGGGGGTCACCCGCAAGCGGCTAACACGGCCTTCTGGTGTATGCGGGCATTTTTCAACTGGTGTCGCAAACCGCCGCAACGGCTCATCCGCGGTTTCCCCGCGAGGGATTGGAAAATCCGGATCCGGCCCCGATCGTCAAGCGCAAGCGAGTGGTGAACGATGCCGAACTGGCGGCTATATGAACGGGCTGTGAGCCCGAACCGGGCGATATCGGCTATTCGTTCGGCTCCATCGTCAAGCTGCTCATTCTGACCGGACAGAGGCGTACGGAAGTTGCCGCGATGCGTTGGTCCTCAACCTTGAAGCCGGAACATGGAACTATCGGGTGACCGCACGAAGAACGAAGAGCCTACGCTTATTCCGCTGTCCACACTGGCGGTGTCGGTCCCCCAGACGGTACCGAAGACCAATGACACGTTTTTTTCCCTGCGAGGGGCAACGAAAGAAGCCACTTCTCAGGCTACGCGAAGGGCAAGAAGGCTCTAGACGGCAAGGTCAATACTGACGGGGTGGCTTTGGAGAACTGGACCCTTCACGATCTGCGCAGGACGCTCGCGACAAATCTCGGCAGGCGGCAGGTATTGCCACACGTCATCGAGCACATACTGAATCACAAGGCGGCGTCCTTGACAGACATTGGCGAAATCTACAATCTCTATAGCAACGTCAAGGAGAAGCGCGAGGTGTTGCAGATGTGGTCAAATCACATCGAATGGCTGATCAAGCAGGCTGCGGATGACGCTCTGGCGGCGTAGCTGCTGGCATGGCGGAAGATGCGGCGCAACAATCGTCAGAGCCTCATCGAATTGGAGATCATGCTTGACCAGCAAATGCGCGGCCAATGCTTCGATGGCCGACCAGTGATCGAGTACTAGCCGGGCCGTGCAATCTTCGATCCGCCCCCAATCGGGGCGGCGCGGCATCAGGAACCGCAACTCACCATAGATTCGCTTGGCATCCGCGTAGTCGCTGCTCCCCTC
>NZ_RZPQ01000060.1:0-15386 GCF_003999135.1 Mesorhizobium sp. M7A.F.Ca.CA.004.06.1.1
TCGTATACCCGGCGACCGCGCAGATGCTCCACATTCGTCCCTCCACGACCAGACGCTTCCGTGGTCCGCCCGATTGTCTCCGCCGCCCTGGGTATCATCCGCGACGGCGAGGCAATGCGCGAAGCGGTGGCGACCCTGCTGCCGATCGCAGCCAATAGTGTCGCTGCCTCTGGTCCGGCTTTGGTCTCACTGATGATCGCCGCGGCGGCCCTGAGGCGGGAAGAGAGTCGAGGCGCGCACTGTCGGTCCGATTTCCCGCTCCACGATGCCAACGTGCGCCCATCACGGCTGACACTGCACAGCGCAATGCGGGCCGCGGCCGCACTCGATTGCCGGGCTACCATACGGAGCACTTGATATGACTTCATTCTCCCCCCTCCCCGCGACCCTGATCGAACCGATTGTGCGCATTGCGCTCCTCGAAGACCTGGGCAGATCCGGCGACCTGACCACCGATGCGGTTATCCCGTATGATTGCACTGCCACGTTGGTGCTCAAAGCGAGGCAGGCGGGCGTCGTTGCCGGGCTCGATCTGGTCTCGTATGCCTTCCTTCTCGTGGAACCGGCGATCAACATCCAGATCTGGCGCCCTGATGGCAGCGAGGTTGGGGCCGGGGAAACCATTGCAAGATTGTCCGGACCCGCACGAGGCCTGCTCACGGCCGAACGCACGGCCCTCAATTTCTTATGCCGGCTGAGCGGCATTGCCACTGCCACAGCGGCCATGGTTGAGGCCGTGCGCGGTCACAAGGCGAGGATTGTATCGACGCGAAAGACGACGCCCGGGCTGCGGGCATTGGAGAAATACGCCGTGCGCGTCGGCGGCGGTGCCAATCACCGGTTCGGCCTCGATGACGGCGTGCTCATAAAGGACAACCACATCGCGATCGCCGGCGATATCCGCACAGCAATAGAGCGGGCGCGCGCCGCAGCAGGGCATATGGTGAAGGTCGAGGTCGAGGTCGACACGCTGAAGCAGCTCGATGCAGCGCTCGCGATTGGTGTTGACGCGGTGCTGCTCGACAATATGTCGGTCGAGGATCTTGCCCGCGCGGTTTCTATAGTGGATGGCCGTACGATCACCGAGGCGTCCGGTCGGGTGATGCCGAAAACGGCGGCGGCGATTGCGGCGACCGGTGTCGATCTCATCTCCATGGGTTGGCTGACGCACAGCGCCCCGATCCTCGACATCGGCCTGGACATGCCGGACCACCAGAACATCTGCAAGCACTTGAACTGAGGATTACGGCGTGAGGAGCAACATCAGCTCGGCAGGCGTAGGAGGTGCTGGAAAGACGTGCCGCAGCTCGCCTTTAGCGAGTGCGCCCCAAAGCCAAGAAGGCGTACCGGACTAGCAAACAAAGGTTTGACGATGACGATTGGAATGAACTCGGAGTTCGACGTGAACCAGACCATGCAATTGGTCGATGGAACGCCTCCGCGATGGAACCGCAAAGAGGCCGAGGCCATCTACGGCATGCCATTCAACGATCTGCTGTTCCTAGCTCAGACGATCCACCGCCAGAACTTCGATCGAAACCGAGTGCAGCTGTCGCGGCTCCTTAGCATCAAGACCGGCGGGTGCCCTGAAGATTGCGGCTATTGCAGCCAGTCTGCGCATTACGAAACCGGTGTGAAGGCGTCGAAGCTGGTGGACGTCAAGCATGTCATCGACGAAGCGGCCAAGGCGCGTGATGGCGGCGCAACGCGCTATTGCATGGGCGCGGCGTGGCGAATTCCCAAGGAGCGCGACATGGACGTTGTGGTCGCCATGATTGAGGGCGTCAAGGCCCTCGGCATGGAGACCTGCATGACGCTCGGCATGCTCGATCTTGAGCAAGCTGCTCGCCTGAAGCAGGCCGGTCTCGACTACTATAACCACAACATCGATACCTCTGAGCGCTACTATGGCGAGGTTATTTCAACCAGGACTTTTGCCGACCGGCTGGAAACGCTTGGGCACGTGCGCGCGGTTGGGATGAAAGTCTGCTGCGGCGGCATTGTCGGGATGGGAGAAGAAAAGACCGATCGCATCGACATGCTGGTCACGCTCGCGAACCTGCCCGAGCCGCCGGAAAGCGTGCCGATCAACATGCTTATTCCCATCGAAGGCACGCCGCTTGCCGCGGCCGACGCCATCGATCCGATCGATTTCGTCCGCATCGTTGCGCTCGCGCGGGTGATGATGCCGAAATCCTATGTAAGGCTGTCCGCCGGCAGGACGGCGATGAGCGACGAAACGCAGGCGCTGTGCTTCTTTGCCGGCGCCAATTCGATCTTTGTCGGCGACACGCTGCTGACGGCGGGAAATCCCGGCGAGGACAAGGATACCCTTCTGTTCCGGCGCCTCGGCATTGAGCCTATGGAACTCGCCACGCAATGAAGGAGGCAATTCTTGCCCGCTATGACGCAACCTTGCGGGGACTGGGGCGCAAGGACCGGTTACGGACGCTCGCACCGCGCGCCGGGCTCGACTTCTCGTCGAACGACTATATCGGACTTGCCGCCTCCAAAAGACTCGGCGATGCGGTTTCGACGGCGATTGCGCGGGGCACGCCAGTGGGCGCAACCGGATCGCGGCTGTTGCGCGGCAATGCACCGGAACATGAGCAACTGGAGGCGGACGCAGCGGCATTTTTCGGAGCCGAGCGTGCACTGTTCTTCGGCAGCGGCTATATCGCCAACTTCGCTCTGCTGACGGCCCTGCCGCAGAAAGGCGACCTGCTGGTCCTCGACGAGCTCGCTCATGCCAGCATGCATGAGGGTGCCCAAGCCGGGCGCGCTGAGTTCAAGCTGGCCGCGCACAACGACGTCGACGCTGTCGAGGACGCAATCACCCGCTGGCGCGCCGAAGGCGGCATGGGGCGGGTGTGGATCGCCTTCGAAAGCCTTTACAGCATGGATGGCGACCGTGCGCCGATGGAGAGCCTGGTCGCGCTGGCTGATCGGTACCAGGCATTCATCGTCGTCGATGAAGCGCATGCCACCGGCGTCTGGGGGCCGTACGGCCGGGGACTGGCCGCCGCGTATGAAGGCCGCGACAACATCGTCACGCTCCACACATGCGGCAAGGCGCTTGGCGCATCCGGCGCGCTCGTTACCGGACCGCGAACACTCTGCGACTATCTTATCAACCGGTGCCGGCCATTCATCTATGCGACCGCACCATCGCCGCTGATGGCAGTCGTGGCACGTGAGGCGCTGACTATTCTGTCTGACGAGCCTATGCGTCGTGCTCAGTTGCACGAGCGTGTCGCTTTCGCGAGCCGGCAATTGGCCGAACGCTGCGGCGTGATGCCCAGCGGCTCGCAGATCCAGCCGCTTGTGATCGGCGATAACAGCCGCACCATGGCGGTGGCGGCAGGACTGCAGGCACGCGGCTTCGACATACGCGGCATTCGCCCGCCGACAGTGCCTGAGGGTACGTCGCGCCTGCGCATTTCGCTGACTCTCAACGTCGACGAAGCCGACATTTCCGCCATGGTCGAGGCTCTCGTCGGAGTGTTGGCCACAGCATGACCAAACGCATCGTCGTCACCGGAACAGACACTGGAATTGGCAAGACAGTGTTTTCGGCCGGACTTGCCGGGCTGCTCGACGGCTTCTACTGGAAGCCGGTGCAATCGGGCCTCAACGAGGAGACCGACAGCGAGGTCGTCGCCCGGCTTTCCGGCTTGCCCGACGGACGCGTGCTGCCCGAAGTCTATCGACTGACGATGCCGCTGTCGCCGCATCGATCAGCCGAAATCGACGGCGTCGCGATCGAGGCCGACGATCTTTCATTTCCGGTCCTGCCGACACCGCTCGTCATCGAAGGCGCCGGCGGGCTGATGGTGCCGCTCAATCGACAGACAAGGTTCATTGACATATTCGAACAATGGCGGCTGCCGGTCATACTGTGCGCCCGCACCGCGCTTGGCACCATCAATCATACGCTGTTGTCGATCGAGGCCCTGAAAGCCCGCTCCATCCCGCTCATCGGCATTGCCTTCATTGGCGAAGAGGTGGCCGATACACAAAGGACAATCGTGGAATTCGGCGGCGTGCCGCAGCTGGGCAGGCTGCCGCACCTCGGTCCGCTGACGGGTGAAACGTTGAGAGATGCAATGATTTCCGGCTTCGACCTGGCCATGATTGCCGGAGGCGACTGATGGCGGAGTCTCGAGTCTGGCATCCGTTCACGCAGCACGCGCTAGAGCCCTCGGTCCCTGAAATCGTGCTGACTGAAGGCGCCTATCTCCACAAGGCCGAAGGCTTCCGCATCCTCGATGCGATTTCTTCCTGGTGGGTCGTCACCCATGGCCATCGCCACCCCCGCATCATGAAGGCCATCGAGACGACCGCTTCGAGCCTCGACCAGATCATCTTCGCGGGCTTCACCCACGAGCCGGCCGAACGGCTGGCCGAGGCGCTTGTCGGCATCGCACCCGCCGGCCTCGACCGGGTGTTCTATTCCGACAGTGGCTCGACCTCAGTCGAAGTCGCGCTGAAGATGGCGCTCGGCTATTTCCGCAACATCGGCGCGCCGCGTTCGCGCATCGCCGTCATGGAGCACAGCTATCATGGCGACACGATCGGGGCGATGAGCGTCGGCGCCCGCGGCGTCTTCAACGCCGCCTATGATCCTTTGCTGTTCGAGGTCGACGCCATCCCCTTCCCGGCCGCCGGGCGCGAGCAGGAAACGCTGGATCGGTTCGAGGCCGTTAGCCGCGACCGGCGCGCAGCCGCGCTGATCGTCGAGCCGCTGGTGCTTGGCGCCGGCGGCATGCTGATGTATCCGGCCTGGGTTCTTGCCGAATTGAAGAGGATCGCCGAAGCCTCCGGCACGCTGCTGATCGCCGATGAAGTGATGACCGGCTGGGGGCGCACCGGAACCATGTTTGCCTGCGAACAGGCGTCCGTCTCGCCGGACATCTTGTGCACGTCGAAAGGTCTGACCGGTGGTACCATCCCGCTGGCCGCCACGATCGCCACCGATGCCATCTTCCACGCTCACTTTTCGGAGGATCGCAAGAAGACGTTTTTCCATTCGAGCTCCTACACCGCCAATCCGATCGCCTGCGCGGCAGCACTTGCCAATGTCGAGATCTGGCGTGACGAGCCGGTGGCCGAGCGGATCGCGGTCTTGAGCGCGAGGCAGGCCGCCGGGCTGCAACGCTTCCGGGGCAATCCATATTTCACCGACTGCCGGACAACCGGCACCATCGCGGCACTCGACCTACGCACCGGCTCAGCCGGTTATCTGGCCGAGATCGGGCCAAAACTGCGCGCTTTTTTCCTTGAGCGCGGCCTGTTGGTGCGCCCGCTCGGCAATGTCCTCTATCTTCTGCCGCCCTATTGCATCACCAGCGACGAATTGGACGGGCTCTATGACGCGATAGAGGAGGCCGGCGAACGCTTCGGCTCGCGGCCATGAACCTATCGTCGCGCGTTCTCGGCTTCGGCCATCATGCGCCGACGCGCAAGGTCGAGAACCCGGAAATCGAAGACCGGCTCGGGCTTGAGCCCGGCTGGATCGAGCGGCGCACCGGAATTCGCTCGCGCTTCTGGGCAACAGACGAAGACACGCTGTCGGGCCTTGCCGCCTCTGCCGGCGACATGGCGCTGACCAATGCCGGTATCGACCGCGGCGACGTCGGTCTACTCTTGCTCGCCACGTCGACGCCCGATCACCTTCTGCCGCCAAGCGCGCCGCTGGTCGCACATCGGCTGGGGCTAGGCCGCGCCGGAGCGATCGACCTGACCGGCGCCTGCGCCGGCTTCATCTATGCGCTGATGTTCGCCGACGGGTTCACCCGCCTGCACGGCAAAGCGAGCCTTGTCATCGCCGCCAACATCCTCAGCCACCGCATCAATTTGGCCGAGCGCGCCAGCGCCGTGCTGTTTGCCGATGCCGCCGGCGCCATGGTGATCAGTCCTTGCGATGACCCGGATCGAGGCATTCTCGGCGCTTCGGTGGATTCCGACGGCTCGCGCTACGGGCTAATCCAGATTCCCGCCGGGGGAAGCAACACTCCGTTCCATGCCGACCTCGACCTCGCGCAGACACGGATGACGATCACTGACGGCCGTGAAGTATTCAGCAAGGCCGTGGAGATGATGACCGCCTGCTCGAGAGATGCGCTCACTGCTGCCCGACTGAGGCCGCAAGACCTCGATCGTTTCGTGCCGCATCAGGCCAATGCGCGCATTTTCGACGCGGTCGGCAGGAACCTCGGCATCGCTGATCACTCGATCGTCAAGACGATCGCCGAATATGGCAACTCTTCCGCCGCGACGATCCCGCTCTCATTGTCGCTGGCCCATCGGGCGCAGCCGTTTCGGCCTGGCGAGAAAGTCCTCTTGGCGGCAGCGGGTGCGGGTCTCAGCGGCGGCGCGCTTGTGGTGGGAATTTAGCAAAGCAATGCTTGCGCACAGGACTGCTCATGAATGAGACTATGAGAATGGCTCAATACGCAAATAGTCGCCGGCAAGCTCCATAGAGCTGGGGTCCGTGCGGTGCTCCGCGATGTCTAAGTATCGACCCGCTTGCTCAAATCGCAGCGCTCATCGAAGGCCAGCAATACCTCATGCAGAGCGAAAATCCCCAACCGCCCGTTTCAAAGACGCTCGCCCCATTTCGAAACAAGGTGTTTCGCTCAATTTGGGCGGCCACCCAGATTTCCAGCCTCGGTTGGCTAGTGCAAACGGTCGCCATCAGTTGGCTTATGGCAACGATTTCAGCGTCCGACCTCATGGTGGCACTCGTCCAGGCCGCATCCACATTGCCGGTGTTCTTCCTCTCAGTTTTCGCCGGAGCCATTGCCGACAACTTCAGCCGCCGGTGGGTGATGTTTGCGGGACACTGCCTGATAGCATCGGCGTCGACGACGCTGATGATTTCTGTGGGTCTGGGATTTGTCAGTCCTTGGCTGATTCTCGGGTTAGGTTTCCTGGCCGGCTGCGGCTTTGCCTTGAATGATCCGGCTTGGCACGCTTCGGTCGGCGATATCCTTCACAAACGCGACATTCCGGCCGCAGTGACGCTTATGTCCGTCGGATACAACATTGTGCGCAGCGTTGGTCCAGCCTTGGGGGGCGTGATCCTGGCCGTCTTTGGGCCGCTGGCCGCTTTCGCCTTGGCTGCGGTGAGTGATCTGGCGCCCATAAGCGCGATATGGCGCACCAAATGGGAGGTCCGCTCTTCGCCTCTCCCTCGTGAGAGAATGACGACGGCAATTCATGACGGAGTGCGCTTTACGGCGATGTCTTTGGAGATCAGGGCAGCGACCGCCCGAGCCGCTCTTTTCGGGTTGGCAAGCATCTCCATTCTGGCGTTGCTCCCCCTCGTCGTCCGGGATCAGTTGAAGAGTGGGCCAATTGTCTACGGTATCTTATTGGCCGGCTTCGGCATGGGTGCTTTCATCGCGGGTATGGGCAACGGCTTCTTGAGGAAGGTCACGTCTCAAAACAGGCTGGTGGCCTTCGCCTCTGTGGCTTGTGCAGTCTGTTGCCTCTCCCTTGCCCTTACATCGTCGCTTCCTGTGGCGGCCATTTCGCTGGCGCTCGGCGGAGCGGGTTGGCTTATCACCTGGACGGGCATTGACGTGTCGGTGCAGTTGGCAAGCCCAAGGTGGGTTGTAGGCCGCACGCTCTCCATTTACTACGCCTTGAGCGCAGGCGGTATGGCTGCTGGCAGCTGGATCTGGGGTTCTGTCGCGCAAAACTATTCCTTGACCTCAGCATTGGAGGGCGCCGCAGGCGCTCTGTTGCTGGTTGCAGCAGCGGGGATCGTGTTGCCGGTCCGTCCCTGGGAAGAAACCGATCAAGAAAGTTCAGTTTTTCATCCGCCGGACGTGGCTCTCGATCTGAAACCCAGAAGTGGCCCTATCGTGGCCAAGGTCGAGTATTTGATATCGGAGGAAAATATCGAGGCCTTTCTGGGCTCCATGCGCACGCGGCGACACGTCCAGAGCCGTGCCGGTGCACGAAACTGGACGCTCCAGCGAAATCTGCAAACACCGTCACTTTGGACGGAGACATTCCGCACCCCCACCTGGATGGACTTTCTCCGCCTAAATCATCGACTCACCGCAGCAGATAAGGAAGTCGCCCAGCATCTCCTGTCACTGCATGAAGGAGAGGTGCCTCCGCAGACAGTGCTTTCGATTGAACGGACGACCGAGGCAATTCGTACCCGTACCTCGACAATCTTTTCTCGTCCTCCAAGATGACGCCATCAAGCTGCTGTCCAGGGACAGGGTGGATCACCGGTGCTTTGCAGAGCACAGCCTCACACCGAGAGCAGCGTGCTCCGGGTTGTGCGCTTTCGCGCGCACCCAGGCGAGATGATGGTGAACGCGGCGTCAAGTGGAAGTCCCCTGCATACGCTTGCGGAGTCTTCTGCGAGAGCCCATGCCGACGAGCGCCAAACAAGGTCTGATGCCTTTCGGCGTCGTGGCCTCAACTCATCGATTCGCGAGAAAAGCATCGAATGCAGCAGCAACGGCGCGAACAACAAAGCGGTGCTCCGGCCGCACGCGGATGAAGCCGTTTTCGACGTCCAGGATCCCCTCCTCAGCCAGCGTCACCAAACTCTCAACTGAATCGAGAAAACGAGCTGGTTCGATTTCGTGGGCGGCACAGATGGTCGGCACGTCGGCCTCCAAATCGCACATCAGTCGCTCGATGATCGCTGCGCGCACCCGGTCATCGTCGGTCAGACGGTGACCCTTTGATGTCGCCAGACGTCCACTTGCGATGTGCCGGGCGTAAGAATCCCGTGTTACTTCGTTCTGAACATACCCCTCGCGGACTCGGCCAATAGCCGACGCGCCGAAGCCGATCACGTTTTGCAAGTATCGGCCGAGTATCCCAGCGAATTACGCCGTAGGCGCCCGGTCTTCTGGCGCTAGCGCAAGTTCGTCGTCCGGCGGAGCGAAATGATCGAGCCCGATCTCCCGGTAGCCAGCGCCAACCAGTGTCTCGGCGACAGTTGCAGCCTGTTCGGCGCGAAGATCGCCGTCCGGTAGACCTGCCTGCTCGATTAGGCGCTGATTCTTTATCACGGAAGGAATATGCGCGTATCCGAACACCGCAAGCCGGTTGGGGCGCATGGCGACCGCAGCCATCGCGGTCTGGATGCAGGACTGCACAGTCTGTTTCGGTAGACCGAAGATGAGGTCGAAGTTGATATGGCCAACGCCATGCCGGCGGAGATTTTGGACTGCAGCGGCCGTCTGCACCTTACTCTGGATCCGATTGATCGCCTTTGCACATCGGGATCAAAGCTCTGCATCCGATGCTCGCGCGGTTGACACCGTTAGCTGCCAGGGCTTCGGCCATTTCCGGTGTGAACGTTCGGGGATCGATCTCCACGGCGATCGCAGCAGTTTTGCTGAAAGCGAAGTGGCGGCGTAGAAATTCCATCAGCGCCAAGTGCTCGGCTGGCCCGATAAGGTGAGGCGTTCCGCCGCCGAAATGCACATCGCTCACCGGCAGCCCTTGCCGCACTTGCTCCGACACCAAACTGATCTCCTGACGCAGCACCGCTAAATAATTAAGGATCGGGCCGTTGCGACGGATGACCGCGGTAGGGAAGCCGCAATACCAGCACATGGATCGGCAAAACGGAATGTGGAAATAGAGCGACACCGATTCGTCGGCCGGGAGGCCCCCCAGCCATTCCTCATAATCGTCAGCACCAACTGCCGCAGAGAAGTCTGGCACAGTCGGATAGATGGTATACCAAGGCGGCCGGGGGTCCCGGTACTTTGTCAGGATTGAGGTGTGCAAGGAGCTGTCATCCCACGTCGCTCATCCATCATTCTTTCGTTGCGCGCTCGTCCTGGTCTCTGACCTAAGTCAGTGCGTCCCGCTTATGTCGCAGTCTCGTTTGGACAGGATGGGGTCAACCACGCCGGGGAGCGCGCGTGCCATGGTTGCGCCTGAGGTGATGGTGCGGTGCCGCATTCAACGTCTGAGTACGTGACGCCAGTGCAGTGTGCTTGAGGCGTCTGCGGAAGAACTTTGCAATGCGAAATTCATGTCCGACGCAACGGACCTGTCAAGCCTCGTTCAGACGCCATCCAGGTCCAGCCAGCGGCCTTCCCTGCCGGCCGAAAAACCATACCGGCTTTAGCCACCGAGACGCTCTAAAGCTGACGTCGGCTCATTTGATGAAAGGAGGACGCCGCTAGGGGGTGCACAAGGTTCCCCGGCTTGACGTCGCTTCGAGCGAAGAGCGGTGTGGCTTGTCGTCAAGCGCCGGGCAGCGTGCCCCCTACCGATATCCCGAAAAGATCGACCAAGATGGCCATGCCGACGCCACACGCGGTCTGGATGAGGCCGACCATGAAAATGCGATTGGCGCGTTCGTAGATGGGGCGCCGCAAGGAACTCATGTCGAGCAGCATGGACAGCGCTCTCATCTGCAGTGCGATGCCGAGCAGGATCGGCACTACGGCGAACAGATCGTAGAGTTGCCATGGCAAGGGGTTCGCGGCCCAATGAGTGAGGAAGCCGAGGGAAAAGGCAAGCAGGATACCCACGGCAGTGATTGTGCCGTTGCGGAAAATGGTCTCGATCGGTTCTTCCTTCGGATCGTGCTCGTCCAAGCGGCTTCCTTTCGTTGCTCTTTCCGTCGAGACTAAGTTCTCGAGAATACTGTTCATCGCCAATTACTCGAGGCGAGCCGTAGGCAGCCGTTTCAGGGTGCGCTCCCTCTCGCTTCCGGCCGCGCAATGTACCTGCACGGCGAACTTACAGCGGCGAAAAGGTGCTGCGGCCACCATGCGACGCCTCGGACGTGCACGCCCTCTGTTCCTGGCGCAGCCCTTGCGGAGCGTACGCGCAGTGATCCTTCTCGGTAGCGGATGGCGCGGCCTCCGTTGCGGTCAGACGGGAAGCCGTCGCTGTTAAACGAGACTGTCACATATCGAACATGGCGAACCGTGTCGCACATTTCTTTTCGCAGTGACCCTCAAAAAAAGTGATTCCAGCGAGACGAAGGCGCGTCGGCCCGATTTTGGTGTCGGCCGCATCTACGCTTCAGGTTGGCATGTCGCTTGCTGCTCTATTCGGAGAGCTGCAGCGGTCCGACCGGAGTGTTTCACATGTAAACGATAATGAATCTCCTAGCAGAAAACACTATTATAAGTACATGTGGCTTTTACGCTGGCTCACCTCTCGTGTCAAGCGCTTTGGCGTCCACATATTGGAGACAACACGCACAAAATTTAGAGGAAAAGCTTGCTCTTTCGCCTCTATCCTTTTTATTCCTTCATGGAGATCTAGACATGTACATCAAGAGTCCTCTTCTCGGCTTAACTGCTCTGATGACCATTTCCGTCGGTCGAGCAGCTGGCGCCGAGCGGGAACCGGCCGAGTACATCAAGATCTGCGACGTCCTCGGCTCGGGATATTCCTATATTCCCAACACCGAGACCTGCCTGCGCATCGGCGGCTATGTCCGTTACGATATCGGCCTGGGTGACGTCCGATCGTATGACAGCGCAAGAACCTCGGACGTGAGAACTGGCGAGGACCAAGGCACTTGGCGAAACAGCACACGCTTCACGTTCAAAACTTGGACCGGCCAGCAGACCGAGCTCGGCGCGTTGACGACCTATACCGAAACCCAGGTGAATTTTGGCAACAGCGCTAACTCGCATGACAGTCCTCAGAACTATGATTTCAACAGCGGCCTCGCACTGGCTTCTGCCTGGGTCGAGCTGGGAGGCCTGCGAGTTGGCAAGGAGGGGTCGGCCTTCGATACGTTTGCAAGCTACGCTGGCAACGTTCTCGATAGTATGCTCGTTCCGTCGGCCGGCTTCGACACCAACGTGGCTCAGTACCACTTCGACGCCGGCAACGGCATTTCGACTGTGATTTCGCTCGAACAAGGATCGGGCTCAGCCGGTACTATCGACAGCTATATTCCGCACGTTGTCGCCGGCTTGAAATACACGCAAGGCTGGGGCTCGATCACCGGCGTCGCGGCTTATGACAGCAATTACGAAGCTTTTGCCGGCAAGATCCGCGTCGACGTCGCTGTCACAAACCAGCTGTCGCTGTTTGGACTCTTCGGCTACGGTTCCAATGCCAGTCTCAACGAGGACTCAAACGGCGCAATTGCCAATCATGGGCGCGGCTCGTACAAAATCTGGAACGGCCAGTGGGCTTTCTGGGCGGGCGCCACCTACGAGTTTGACGAGAAAACTTCGTTCAACCTTCAGGTCTCGGGTGATCAGCTCAAGGATGCTGGTGTGGCTGCAAACGTCGCCTACATGGTCGTTCCCGGCTTCACGGTCACAGCCGAGGTCGATTACGACCACTACGGCAACTCTGGCCTCGGCCCTGCCGAGCCTACCGCCGTCAAGGGCACGAGCAAGCCGAACAGCGTCGGCGGCATTCTCCGCTTACAAGGCTCATTTTGAAATCTCTCCAGTCGCGAGCATGGCAAAGGCACTTGCCTCGACAACGCACGCATGGAGAGCTTCGTTCGCCATCTTGAAGTCTGCATCGACCGTCCACGGCCCATCGTACCAACTAGAAACTGAAAGTTATGAGCCCTGTGTACTACACCTAGCCCTTGACCTGCCCGATGAACCGGCCAGGGGCCGTCAGTTCAAATTCGGGGCCGTTTAGAGGGCAGTGTGAGGCCGTGTTAGGTAAGCGCCACTGCAATGTCGAGGCCGCGACACGCCTGTCGCTTTGGACGGCTGGAATTGCCCTTCGCGGCGCCATTCATTCTCTCAACATTTACGTGATAATGCACGCTGAGTCCGAGCCGCGTGGCAGCACCCATCCTAGGTCACTATCGGGGGGCCTTAAACCTGAACAGCTCCATCGTCGCGGCTGCTGCGGAAGCAGGAGCTATCACTGGGACCCGTACTGGTGCTTGTCAGCCGCTGAGCCGCTACTTCGTCTTAGGAAGAGCATTGTCCTTGCCAAAAGCCGGCCAGTATTTCGAGATTGCCAGTGTGGCGCCGGCTGAAGAGAAATGACCATAGTCGAAATATAAAAACTCTCCTCTATCGAAATAGGCGCAGCGTCCTGCGCTGCACAGGAATTTCAGCGGATCGATGAATGTGGCGCCTTTGGTAAATGAGCGCACACGTTCGTTGACGTCGGGGTCCATCGCGATCGGCCAGGACGTATCGTCCAGATTTTGGCGCTTGGCGAAGAACGCAATTTTCCGGACGTCAGTTGGGAACTGCGGAGACTGGCCGATGACAAACACGCGCACGCCCAGGGCACGAAGCGTAGCGATTGTTTGCTGAAGACCGTCGAAACCTCTGACCTCATAGTCACTCCATCTACCGCTGAGGATAACCGTCTTGATGTCCGCTTCCAAGATGACGTCCAAGGCCTTGCGATTGAACCGGACACAATCAAGACGATCGTACGGGTAGTAATAGAGTATCGGCGCGCAGCTGGCGTACGTATATTCAACGATGTTCGCCTGCAATCGATTTATGTTAGCACCCAAGCCGGAAACATAGTGCGCGGCGAAGGAGTCGCCCCACAAAAAAACCGTTGTTGGAAAACCGCTGGTGCGCGTGCAATCCTCCATATTCCAGCTTTCGATCCGGCTGGTGCCCTCGTTGAAACAGATGCCATTCCTCCAGTCCCCGACGGAAATGCGCCGCTGGACATAGTCCGGAAACCGTTGCGGAAAGCCGTTGCCGAGCGCCCCCGCCGCTCCGCCGGCACAAAGGACAACGATCGCGAGCGCTGAAAAGGCGAAGATAGGCCCCGGGGAGGTGAAGGCCCTCTTCTGTCGAAACGGCTGCTCTACAAACTTCCAGGAGAATGCAGCCAATGCGAGGCTTGCCACCAACATCGCACCGGTCATCAACGGATCGAGTTTTTGGAACGAAAGATAGTGCGCGAACGCATTGAGAGGCCAGTGAACAAGATACAACGAATACGAGATGAGCCCAATCCAGACCAGCGGCCTGACTTCGAGCATGCGGGTGGCGACCGTCGAGGGGGTATTTTGGCCAACATAGATCAGAAGGGCCGTTCCGATGCATGGATACAAGGCGTTGTAGCCTGGGAACGGATCACTCGCCGAAATCGCGAAGAACCCGATGGCGAGAAGGCCAAATCCGGCCACCCCCACCGACTCCATCAGGAATCGGTTGCCCAGCGGCGAGGGGCATTTGAGCATGAGCAGGGCGCCCAACATGAGTTCCCAGATTCGGGTCGGCAGCAGATAGAATCCGGCGGTGGGTGCCAGCGATGTCGCCATCACCGCCACTACGAAGCTGCAGAGAATTATCGGAAGAAGTGTCGTCAGCCAGCGCTTCCCGATGTAGCGATAGATTAGGAACATCAGGATTGGTGCGAAGATGTAGTACTGCTCCGCTACGGAAAGCGGCCAAGTGTGCAACAGTGGTAGAAGCGCGGCATCGATAGAGAAGTAACTTGACGTTTTCCAGAAGAAAACGTTCGACCAGAAGGTCGAGGTAGCTATGATGCTAAGACTGAATCCGCGCAGATCCGGTGGCAGAAGAATGAACAATGCCGCAATGCAGGTGAGAAGCATCACAAAGACGAGCGCCGGCAGAATGCGCCGGGCACGGCGCCAGTAGAAGTTGACGATGGAAAATTGGCCGCGTTCAAGGTCATCCAGGAGGCTTCCGCTGGTTAGGTAGCCGGAGATGACGAAGAAGATATCGACCCCGCTAAAGCCACCCGGGATCGCCGAAATTCCGAAATGAAAGAGTACGACCGGAAGTACAGCAACGGCCCTAAGGCCCTCGATATAGCGCCTATATTGCATCCAGCGGTTCCTTTTATTTTAGATCAGGACGCGATTGGAAGCTTTCAATCTCCGGTAGGAGTGCTGCCGAGATAAGGGCGGTATCAGCCACCTTTATCCGTCCCGAATGTTCTGTAAGTTGCAACTGGTACAGAAGCACGATCGCCATCGCCGGCCTTGACGGCCTGATTGTCGAGCAGATCGCGCGGATCGTTGACCATCACGGCCAGGTTATGTCCTGTCGAACAACCAAGCGGCTGTTTGAAGGATTCTTCATTGGGTAAGGCACCATATGAGGGACAGACCGGCGGACGGGCGTGATAGACAATCGCCTCAATTCGCACTGAGCCGGCGTCGTGTTGATCGCGCAATTGAATGTTGTCTTCTTCGATTGCCAACTGCCTGGCCTGATGGGCTACCCCTGCGCTGAGCTGGGGCGAACCGCTGATGAGGAGGTGGATGGCATCGAACCGGCCGCGACTGGCCTTGTCTAGGAAAACACGCAAACGCTGCCGTTCGGAAGCGCGCAGGCTTTGCAACGTCAGGACGGTGGTCTCCTCTCGGACAAGCATTGGTGCCGATGGTTCGACATCAACTGGCGTAGTGCTTGTGCAGCCACTTACGCTTGGTGCCAGAG
>NZ_RZPQ01000610.1:0-3615 GCF_003999135.1 Mesorhizobium sp. M7A.F.Ca.CA.004.06.1.1
GCCGCAAGGAGGACATTGCCTCCTCGATCCGCGACAGCCTGATCTCGCTGCAGCGCCTGGCAGGCTTCTTCGCCCATGCCTCGACCCGCACCAAGATGAGCAAGGACACCAAGGCGCGCATCAAGACGCTGTCTCGCGACGTGCTGTCGCTCGCCGACCACGCCACCTTCCTGTCGCAGAAGATCTCCTTCCTGCTAGACGCCACGCTCGGCATGATCTCGATCGAGCAGAACGCCATCATCAAGATCTTCTCGGTCGCCGCCGTCATCTTCCTGCCGCCGACTTTGGTCGCCTCGATCTACGGCATGAATTTCGACATCATCCCCGAGTTGAAATGGCAACTTGGCTATCCCTTCGCCATCGCCATGATGGTGCTGTCGGCGATCCTGCCCTTCTGGTACTTCCGCCGCCGCGGCTGGCTCTGAGTGGCCTTGTCGATCGGCGGCCACAGGCTGGCGCAGTAGAAATCGCTTGACCAAATGAACGCCGGCCTGCATCCGGAAACCCCGATCCTGGGGATCGTGGGTCGACAAGCCGGATTCCAGACCATGACTGCAGAGATAAAAACATGGGCCTATGAGGACTTCATCGAGGGCGCATCGATCGACCTCGGCTCGAAGCTCGTGAGTGCCGCCGAGATCGTCGAATTTGCCGGAGAATTTGACCCGCAGCCGATGCATCTCGACGAGGAAGCCGGCAAGGCCAGCATCCTCGGCGGGCTGGCAGCGTCGGGCTGGCACACCTGCGCCATGTTCATGCGCATGCTCTGCGACGCGTTCCTGCTGGACTCGACCTGCCAGGGCGCGCCCGGCGTCGATCAGGTCAAATGGAAGAAACCGGTCCTGGCCGGCGACCAACTGACCGGCACCCTGATGGTTGTTGCCAAGCGCCTGTCGAAATCGAAGCCGCAACTCGGCTTCGTCACCATGCGCAGCGAGCTGTTCAACCAGCGTGGCGAAAGCGTCTTCGAGCTCGAGAACTCGGTCATGTTCCTCACCCGCGATGCCGCGGGGAGCCAAGCATGACACTGGACGAGTTCTTCCGTATCGGCACCACCGTCACGCTCGGCTCGCACACATTCGAGCCCGAGGCGATCAAAGCCTTCGCCCGCAAGTACGACCCGCAAATCTTCCATATCGACGAGGAGGCCGCGAAAAAAAGCGTGCTCGGCGGCCTCTGCGCGTCTGGCTGGCACACGGCCGCGACCTGGATGAAACTCAATCTGGAAAACCGCATGGACGCCGAGATCGCTGCGTGGAGCGGTCCCGGTCCGGTGCCGGAATTCGGCCCCTCGCCCGGCTTCAAGAACCTGAAATGGCTGAAGCCGGTCTATGCCGGGCAAACCATCACCTTCACGCGCACCGCGCTGTCGCACCGCCCGATCGCCTCACGCCCCGGCTGGCGGCTTCTCGCGCTGCGTTCGGAAGCTTTCAATCCCACCGGCGACAAGGTGCTCGAGTTCGAAAGCGCCGTTCTGGTGAAGGTGGAGTAGCTTTTTCCTTCGCCCCGTTTACGGGGAGAAGGTGCCCGAAGGGCGGATGAGGGGCGGCGCCAGCGTTGGTGTCTTAAACTCGACGGTCGTACTTACCCTCACCCTGCTCCGCTCGCGTTGCTCGCTTCGCTTCCCTCTCCCCGTAAACGGGGCGAGGGAGAAACCTAATGCCCTTCGAACCCTATCAGCGTTCTGACCGGCACGCCGAGCGCCTCCAGCTTGGCGCGGCCGCCGAGGTCCGGCAGGTCGATGACGAAACAGGCGGCGAGGATGTCGGCGCCGATCTGGCGCAGCAGCTTGACCGCCGCTTCCGCGGTGCCGCCGGTGGCGATCAGATCGTCGACAAGGATCACCTTCTCGCCCGGAGCAACGCCGTCCTTGTGCATCTCCATCTCGTCCAGGCCATATTCCAGGCTATAGGCGACGCGCACCGTCTCGTAGGGCAGCTTGCCTTTCTTGCGGATCGGCACGAAGCCGGCCGAGAGCTGATGGGCGACGGCGCCGCCAAGGATGAATCCACGTGCCTCGATGCCGGCGATCTTGTCGATCTTCTGGCCGGCATAGGGATGCACCAGTTCGTCGATGGCGCGGCGGAAGGCGCGCGCATTGCCGAGCAGGGTGGTGATGTCGCGAAACAGGATGCCTGGCTTGGGATAGTCCGGAATGGTACGGATCGCGGCGAGCAATGTGTCTTCGAGGGAGGATTTCATGGGTCGAGATTACCTGAAACGGAGGTTCTTGCGCGACAATTGTTCGATCGAACTGCAGCCCATCAGCTTCATGCCACGTTCGATCTCGACCCGCATCTGCTCAAGGGCCCGTTCGACGCCGGGCTGGCCCGCCGCCGCGAGCGGGAACAGATAGTAGCGTCCGACACCGACGGCCTTGGCACCGAGCGACAGCGCCTTCAGCACATGCGTGCCGCGCTGCACGCCGCCATCCATGATGACGTCGATCCTGTCGCCAACGGCATCGACGATCTCGGCAAGCTGGTCGAACGCCGCCCGCGAGCCATCCAGCTGCCGCCCGCCATGGTTCGACAGCACGATGCCGCTGCAGCCGATGTCGACGGCGCGTCTTGCGTCCTCCACCGACATAACGCCCTTGAGACAGAACGGACCCGACCAAAGCTTGACCATCTCGGCGACATCGTCCCACGTCATCGACGGGTCTAGCATCTCGGTGAAGTAGCGGCTGATCGACATCGTGCCGCCGCCCATGTCGACATGCTCGTCGAGCTGCGGCAGCTTGAACCCCTCATGCGTGAAATAATTGATCGCCCAGGCCGGCTTGAGCGCGAACTGCGCCATTCCGGCAAGGTTGAGCTTGAAGGGAATGGCAAAGCCGGTGCGTTTGTCGCGCTCGCGATTTCCTCCGGTGATGCTGTCGACGGTCAGCATCATCACCTCGACGCCGACCGCCTTGGCGCGCTGCATCATCGCCCGGTTGAGACCGCGATCCCGATGGAAATAGAACTGGTAGACCTGCGGGCTGCTGCTGATGCTGCGCGCCTCCTCGAGGCTGACGGTGCCAAGCGACGAGACGCCGAACATGGTGCCATACTTGGCCGCGGCCTTGGCGACCGCGCGCTCGCCCTGATGGTGGAACAGGCGCTGCAAGGCGGTCGGCGAGCAATAGAACGGCATCGCCAGCTTCTGGCCCATGACCGTCACCGACATGTCGACCTCGCTCACCCCGCGCAGCACGTTGGGAACCAGATCGCAGGTCTCAAAGCTTTCGGTGTTGCGGCGGTAGGTGACCTCGTCGTCCGCCGCGCCGTCGATGTAATTGAAAATCGGCCCCGGCAGTCGCCGCTGCGCCATCCGCCGGAAATCGGAAAAGTTGTGACAGTCGCTGAGCCGCATCATCGAGTTCCAAAGGCCATGGCGGGACGAGCTTCTCGCCACCGTTCGATGCGTCGAATATCAACCTGATGCTGCTATGCCAACGGACTAATTGCCGAACTTCCGCCTCAGCACTGGCGCAGACGGAAAAGGAGCGCCTGAAGCGCCCCTTCCCGTCTGATCCGGCCGACAAAGATTACATGCCGAGATCGGAACGAAGCTCGGCTCTGGCCACTTCATATTCAGCCTTGAAGTCGTCCCGGTTGAGCAGGACCGCGG
>NZ_RZPQ01000611.1:0-3613 GCF_003999135.1 Mesorhizobium sp. M7A.F.Ca.CA.004.06.1.1
GCCGACGGCGCCAAGGAGTTCAAGAGCATGACGGCCCCCGCGGGCGCTCCCGTGCGCGCCCCCTTTCCTTCCCTGGTTCCTCCCGCCCCCTTCCTTCTGCTCCTGTCGGTGCTCGGCTTGAGCGACCACATGGTTCGGCTCGAACGCAAGGAAGGCCTGCCGCGCATCGTCGTGCACGACCGCACCAGCGGCGAGGAGCATCTTTTGTCCCTCGACGAGGAGGCTTTCTCGCTCGGCCTGTCGGGTTCCTATGAGTACGACACCGAGATCATGCGCTTTTCCTATTCGTCGATGACGACACCTGCGCAGGTGTTCGACTATAATATGCGTACCCGCGAGCGGGTGCTGCTGAAGACCCAGGAAGTGCCATCCGGCCATGATGCGGACCACTATGTCACGCGGCGCCTGATGGCGCCGGCCAGCGATGGCGAACTGGTGCCGATCTCGCTTTTGCACCATCGCGACACGCCGCTGGACGGATCCGCACCTTGCCTGCTTTACGGCTACGGCTCCTATGGCATCACCGTGCCGGCCGCCTTCAACACCAACTGGTTCTCGCTGGTCGACCGGGGCTTTGTCTTCGCCATCGCTCACGTTCGCGGCGGCAAGGACAAGGGCTATGGCTGGTACGATGACGGCAAGCGGGAGAACAAGATGAACACGTTCACCGATTTCATCGCCGTCGCGCGCCATCTGGTGACGGAGCGTTACACGGCGCATGACCGTATCGTCGCCCAGGGCGGTTCGGCCGGCGGCATGCTGATGGGTGCCGTCGCCAACATGGCGCCGGATTGTTTTGGCGGCATCGTCGCCGAGGTACCCTTCGTCGATGTCCTCACCACCATGCTCGATGCGACCCTGCCGCTGACGCCGCCGGAATGGCCCGAATGGGGCAACCCGATCGCGTCCGCCGACGACTACCGGACCATTGCCGCCTACTCGCCCTATGACAATGTCGTTGATCACGACTATCCGCCGATCCTGGCGCTGGCCGGTCTCACCGATCCGCGCGTCACCTATTGGGAACCGGCCAAATGGGTGGCCCGGCTGCGCGACCGCAAGAGCGGGGACAATCCGGTCCTGTTCAAGATCAACATGGATTCCGGCCATGCCGGTGCCTCCGGCCGGTTTTCGCGGCTGGAGGAGATCGCCTACACCTATTCCTTCGCGCTGAAGGTGATGGGTAAGGCGCAGCCTACGGGAGAAATCGACCGATGATCGATCTCGCTACACTGATTGCTTATGTCGCGGTTGTGCTCGGCTTCGTCTTCATCCCGGGTCCGGCCACGCTCCTTACCATAGCGCGGGCAACGAGTTCCGGAACCAAGGTTGGCATCGCGACCGGCGCTGGGATCGCTGTCGGCGACATCTTTCACACCGTCATGGCCATGATCGGCATATCGGCGATCATCGCCGCATCGGCGACGCTGTTCAGCGTCATAAAGTACATCGGCGCGGCCTACCTGGTTTATCTCGGCATTCGCGCGATCATGGAGAAAACACCAGGCGGCCCGGCTGCCGGCGCGCTTGCGATCTCTGCCGGGAAGGCGTTTCGACAGGCTGTCCTGACCGAAGTGCTCAACCCCAAGACCGCTCTGTTCTTCCTTGCCTTCCTGCCTCAGTTCGTGCGGCCTGAAAACGGGACGGTGATGCTTCAGATGACCGTGTTGGGGGCCATCTTCGTCGTACTGGGCCTTTTCAGCACGGTCGTCTTTGCCGTGAGCGCTGGCCGGCTCGGCACGTTCCTGCGCCGAAATCCGTCGGTGTTACGATGGCAGGGCAAAGTTGTCGGCGGCATCTACTGCGCTTTGGGCGTCCGTCTGGCGCTGCAGCAACGCTGACTCCAGACGATGATCGACGCGCCTTCCGAAGAGGCTGCGTGATCAGGGCTTTTTAAGTTCCCGTTGCTCATTTTCACTCGCAATTGCGATGACCGCGCGCTACCCAGTGCGCGGTTTTTCCCGGCCCGACAGCCTCCAATCGCGTAAAGGTCCATTATGCTGCTCGTCGACGTCTATCTCGACAAATCGCCTATCCAGGGAATCGGCGTCTTTGCCAAGAACCACATTCCTCGCGGCACTCTGATCTGGAAGCTGGACCCAAGGTTCGATCGGCTCATCGAGGTCGAGACTTATGAACGTGCGGCCGGCCCGGTGAAGAGCTATCTCGATCGCTACTCCTATCCCGACCGCCGCGATCCGAACTACATCGTCTTCGAAGCCGACGACGCGCGCTACATGAACCATGCCGACGAGCCGAACTGCGACGTCTCCTCACCGGAGGAGAGCTTTGCGCTGCACGACATCGCGCCTGGCGAAGAGCTGACCTGCAACTACAACCATTTCTTCGAGACGGGTTTCGATTTTCTCGGCGACCGCCACCTGTCTGAAGACTCGGTCTAGTTTGCCGTCTTCTTGCGGGCCGGATAGCCGTTTGGATGCGCCGGTATCGCCTTCAGATAGGCGGCGATGGCCGCACGGTCCTGCGGCGTCAGTTCGGCCATGTTCCGTTGGACATCGACCATGGCGCCGCCGACCGAATCGAAATCGGGCGTGAAGCCGGTTTCGAGATAGTTGGCGATATCGGCCTCCGACCAGTCGGCGAGACCGCCCTCGCCCGATGTGATGTTCGGCACGACGCCATTGCCTTCGGCGGCCACGGCGCCCGCCAGCCACTCGTTCTTCTTCGTGCCGCCCGCAAGATCGCGCGGCGTGTGGCATTCGCCGCAATGGCCTGGCCCTTCGACCAGATAGCGGCCTGCCATCACCGGATCAGGCTTGCCTTCGGGGAAGGCAACAACCGGCTGATCGCTGAGATAGAGCAATTTCCACAGGCCGATGCCGCGGCGAATATTGAAGGGAAAACCGAGCGAATTGCCCGCTGCCTTGCCGGCGACGGCCGGCAACGTCTTCAAGAAGGCATAGAGATCGCCAATGTCAGCCGGATTCATGCGCGCGTAGGATGCATAGGGAAACGCCGGATAGAAATGCTCACCAGAAGGCGACACGCCCTTCAGCATGGCATTGGCGAGGTCCTCGACAGACCATGCGCCGATACCGTCCCTGGGATCTTGCGAAATGTTGGGCGGCACGAAGGTTCCGAACGGCGTCTTGAGTTCAAGGCCACCCACGAGTTGAAGCCGGGCGTCGCCCTGTGAGCCCGGCTTTGCATGGCAGGATGTGCAACCGCCGGCATAAAAGATGCGCTTGCCCCTGGCTGCGTCGCCAGGACCGAGCTTGGCCAGGGTTTCCCTGTCGAGCGTCACCGGCGCCGACAGGACCCACCCGGCAACCGCGCCGACGCCGCCCAGAATGACGACGGCGCCGACAAGTTTCTTCAGCCATGCCATGGCTGGTGATCAGCCCTTCTTGATTCTGTAGCCTTGATGGCAGGTGCCGCAATCCGAGCCGATAGCGCCGACTTGCGCCTTCAGCGCGTCGGCATCGGCGGGAGCCGCAGCGACCGCGGCCTTCACGTCTGCGAGATATTTGTCCTCGGCTGCGTTGAAGCCAGCCATGTCTTGCCAGATCTTCGGCGAGGCCGTGGTATCGCCGGTGTCGCTGCCGGCCGGGAACAGCGCATCGGCATCGAATTTTTCCGCATTCGCCTGCAA
>NZ_RZPQ01000612.1:0-3596 GCF_003999135.1 Mesorhizobium sp. M7A.F.Ca.CA.004.06.1.1
TCGCCGCGAAGGAAAAGGTGACGGCGACGAACCAGGCAGCGATGTTGGCCGGCACCGGCGGAACCCCGAGCTTGAGCAGCAGGAAAAAGCTGGCAAGGTCGATGGCCGTGTTCGCCAGTCCGACAATGGCGAAGCGGACGATCTTGCTGCCGGCCGAACGCTGGGGCCGATCGGCGTCGCTCATCTCTTGCCGTCCAAGATCTCGACGCCGGCGCGGGCCAGGCTGGCTCCGAACGCGTCCGATGCGAGGGCCGCGAATTCGACCTCGCGCACACCTTGCATCATGTCGCGCGCGCGCAGCGTCTCGTCGACATGGCCGGGATGACACATGAACAGCCCTCGCTCTGGCAACCCTTCGACGGCGGCCTGCAGAACCGCAGCGAACTTTTCCGGTTGCCGCCAGTCATAGATGCCGGCGAGCGGCTGGAAAACGGTGAAGCCCGCGCGCTGCATCGAGCGGTTGAACCCGGCGGCGAGCGCGGCAATCGCAGCGACTTTCGCTCCCGCGGCCAGCGTCGGGGCGCCGCGCAGGGCCGGCCTGTCGGCGCCTTCTGGAAACCGTGCGCACAGCCATGTGCGCACGACGGGAAGGAAATGCACATGCTGATGCCCGTCGACGAAATCGGGGCGGCGGCCAAGCGCCTCGACGAAGCGGCTGTACTGGGCGTCAAGCTCGGCATGGACATGGCGGGCGCCGATGCGGCCGCGCAGAACAGGCAAGGCCAGTGCGCGGAGCGGTGGCAGCCGGCCTTCCGGCGCCAGGGCCGACCGGCCGGTGACGGCCAACTGGTCGGTCAAGGTGAGGTGCAGCCCAACCGCAGCCCGGCCGCACAGCGGTTTTATGCGCTCTGCCTCCTTTGCCCACTCGGGAAAGCCGGTCATGCAGCTGGTGCCGGTCAGGCGCCCCCGATCGAGAAGATCGAGAATCCCGGCGGAAACGCCAGGCGCCAGGCCGTAATCGTCGGCGATCAGGCGAATGCGCCGCGTCATCTGTTCGAAGAGCCCGGCTCCGGCCGGTCGGCGGAGGCATCGCTGCGCACGACATCGCGCACGAGATAGACCGGCCGATCCTTGCTCTCGCTGAGCGTCACCCAGACATATTCGCCGATCAGGCCAAGCAGGGTCAGGTTGAGGCCGCCGAGCAGAACGACGGCAACCAGCAGGCTGGGGTAGCCCGGAACGGCAATGCCGTAGAAGATCACCTCGAAGAACACCTTTGCACCATAGAGCGCGCCGGCCAACGCCGCGAGCAGCCCGCTAAGACTGATCAGGCGCAGCGGAATGACGGAGAACGAGGTGAACCCTTCGAGCGAGAAGGCGATCAGGTTGAGCCGGCTCCATTTCGATGTGCCACTGGCGCGGCCTTCCGGCGAATAGGGCAATGCTTTCTGGCGAAAGCCCGCCCAGGCAAACAGGCCCTTGTTGAAGCGACGCTTGTCACGCAGGCTGGTCAGTGCGCGCGCCACGGCGCCGCGCATGACGCGAAAGTCGCCGGCATTTTCAGGAATGTCGAAACGCTGGCTGCTGTTGATCAGGCTGTAGAAAAGCCGTGCAAGCTGGCTGCGCCGCCAACTCGCCTCGCGGCGGTCGTTCTGGGCATAGACGACGTCGATGTCGGGATGGTTCACCAGCTCGGCGATCAGCTTCAGGCTGATGTCCAGGGAATGCTGGAGGTCGGCGTCCATGATCAGCACCATGTCGCCGCGCGACTGGTCGAGGCCGGCGAGCACAGCGACTTCCTTGCCGAAATTGCGGCTGAGGCGGACGATCTCCCACGATCCCGTCAGCGCCTGCGAAAATCGTCCGGCGCCGTCGTCACGGCTGCCGTCATCGACCAGGATCTTGTGCACGGTCATGCCGAAGCGCTGTGCCACGGCCGCTTCGAGCTCGCCGAGCAGGCGCGCGAAGGCCGATGCCGAAGCCGCCTCGTTGAAGAATGGCGCAACGATATCGAGGCTCTGTCGCAACTCAGCCATTCGCGACTCCCGCATTCACCACCTTTTCCCGTGCCTTGGCCCAGAACCACCAGATCAGCGAACCGGCGATGAAAGTGACGGCCACCGGCCGGAACCAGGGGAAGAGGAAATCGTGCACATGGCGCTCGACGCCGCTCAGCCCGGTCACGAACAGCGTCATCGACAGCACCGAGGCGAGGACGCCGCCTCGTTCTTCGCGCCACAACAGGGCGATGGCAAGACCGGCTGGTACCGCGATCATGGCAAAGGTGTTGGGCTCGACGCGCGGGTTGAAGACGCACATGTAGAAAGTGGCCGTCAGGAAGATCGCCAGCGCTGCCTTTCCCCCTTCGAGCCTGCGGTCGAACCAGATGACGGCTGAAAGCGTAAGGAGGGCCATGACCATGCGCACGATCGTTGCGCCGAATTCCGGTATCGGCAGCCCTATCGTGGTGAACGGTGCCGTGAAATCGGTGGACACGAAATGGCTGGTATTGTCGACGGCCATGGAGGTCAACATCTGGGCGAAGACACGATACTGATCGTTGAGATAGCCGGCGGGAGCAAAAGCGTAAGGCAGTGCGAGCACGAACAGCACCGCCAGCACCAGCACCGGTATCAACCGAAGCCGAAGGGCTCCTACCAACAACAGCATTATGATCGCGGTCGGCTTGGCGATGATGGCAAGCGAAGCCCAGAAGAACGTCTCCGCCCGTCGCCCTTCCAGCGCCGACAATGTGAGAAGCCAGCAAGCGGCGGTCAAAAGGATCGTCGCCTGACCGTTGCGGATCGCGCCGAGCGCCATCGGCAAAGCGAGGAAGAGGCCGAAAGAAAGCAGCCACATCAACTCGCCACCACCGAGCTTGCGCACCTGCCGCATCGCGGCATAGGTCAGCACCGCAAACCCGAGGGAGTGCCACACCACGCCGCCCAGATGCGGACCGAGCTTGACTATCGGAGTGTAGAGCGCGGCAAAGGCCGGCGCGTAGAGATACCCCATCTCGGATTGGGTGTCGTAGAGCGGCAGACCGGCCAGAAGCGCCTCGCTGCCGTCTATATAGGCCTTCCATACCGTCCGCGTGTACGGCGACCGCAGGACCATGGCAAGAACGACCAGGAACGCTCCGATCCACAGGCCAAACCCCAAACGGTCGAAAACCGGCTTGGAAATCGTCATCAAGGCACCCCACACAATCCCGGAACAAGCTCGGTCCAGCCTGTCCCGGCATTCGATGGCGGCGGCATATCACGGACGCAGCGGCATGGCATAGGGGGCTTGATGGACGCGGGTATCGGCCTGACGGTCCCGAGGCGGCGGATAACCGGCGATCTCTGACGCAAAGCACTCCGAGGCCCCCTCGCGTCCAAGCTTCTCGAACCTTTCGAATTGGCCTAAGGCCGGATGAACACCTTGCCGTTCGGCTTGGCCAGTTCCGCCGGCACCCGCGTCATGGCCTCGGCAAGCGGCACCACCGCTGTCACGTCGGTCGACCAGCGCCCGTCGGAAAAACGCTTCTGCGCTTCCAGGATCGCCGGGCCGCGGCGATCCTGGAACTGGCGCATCCACTCGCTCAGCCAAAAACCTTCGATACGCTTGTGCTGGAAGATCAGTTGGCCGGGCTCGCGGATAACAGTGGCTTC
>NZ_RZPQ01000613.1:0-3571 GCF_003999135.1 Mesorhizobium sp. M7A.F.Ca.CA.004.06.1.1
GGGCGAAAAACGCGCGGCAGCCTTGCGCGGTTGGCTCTCGAAACAGGCCCCCGCGAGCGGGCTGCAGCGCGTTGAAATCGATGGAAAGCTCCAACCATGGGAGTTTCTCGTTCGTGCCGACGGCAGGGTGCTCAAGACAGATGCCGTCGACCATTGCCGGGCACACGATTTGATCGGCTGCCAGCCAATAGAGTGGGACATTGCCGGCGCCCGTGTCGAGTACGGGCTATCCGACAGCGATGTGAGGACCCTGGTCCAAGGAATGAAGCTTGCCATCGACAACGGCCACATCGGCTTTTTCGAACCGTGCTATTTGGCATTCCAGCTCGGGCTCTGGAGCACGGCTGCGCAATCCGAAAATGGCCGGGAAAAAGCAAGGCTCGCCGCGACGGCAGACCGATATAGGATGCGACTGATAGGGTTCCTGGACGAATGCCTGATATGATCGTTCCGATCAGTCCAGCCTTCGCAGCATGTCTGCTTCCTGCTCGAGAATAGCGGCCACTTCCTCGCGCTGCAGATGCGTCATCATCAAGCTGACGCAGCACTCGAGATAGGTGATCGAGGCGCGCCGCAGATAGGCAGCCGTCTCGCGTTCGGCCATCTGGTCGATATCCCTCGCGGGTCGCTTGGGTTGCATGAGGATGATCCTCCGTATCGGTTCCTCCCGCCAAACCACAAGCTTGGGCGGATGTTCCGCGCGATCTCGGGAAAGATTCGGCGGCCGTCTCGCATCACGCCGGAAGGTTCTGCAGCCCGCCGGATGCCGGCCTCGCTCTTTTGGCAAAGCCTGTCATCTGATCGCCGATGCGACTGCCTTCGAGCGCCGCGAAATAATCGATCGTCAGCTTGAGCCCTTCGTTGAGGGGCACCTTCGGTGTCCAGCCGAGCAGCGCTTTTGCACGCGAAATATCGGGCTGCCTGCGCCGAGGATCATCTTGCGGCAGCGGCAGAAATCTCAAATCCGATTTGGTGCCGGTCATCGCCTTCACCAGCGCCGCCAGTCGCACGATGGTGAATTCTCCGGGATTGCCCAGATTGACCGGCTTGCCCGGATTGGGGTCGATGTCCATCAGTCGCCTCAATCCATCGATCTGATCGGAGACATAGCAGAAGGACCGCGTTTGCAAGCCGTCGCCGAAGATCGTCAGAGGACGTTTTTCTAACGCCTGCATGATCAGGTTTGAGACGATGCGGCCATCCGCCGGATCCATTCTCGGACCGTAGGTGTTGAAGATGCGCGCGACGCGCACGTCGGCTTTGCCGGCTCTAAGATAGTCGAAGCAAAGCGTTTCGGCAGTGCGCTTGCCCTCGTCGTAGCAGGCGCGCGGGCCTGTGCAGTTCACATGGCCAACATAGTCCTCCCTCTGGGGATGTTGCTCCGGATCGCCATACACTTCGCTCGTCGAGGCCTGTAGCAGCCGCGCGTCATATCGGACAGCGAGTTCGAGCAGGTTGAGCGTGCCGATCACGCAGGTTCGCGTGGTGTGTATCGGGTCGGCCTGGTAACGCGGCGGCGAGGCAGCGCATGCCAGGTTGTAGATGCGATCCACGGGCTCGCCGAGATCCAATGGCCGGCAGATGTCCTGCTCGATCAATCGGAAACCCGGCTGATCCATGATCGAGATGATGTTTTCCATGCGCCCTGTCAGGAAATTGTCGGCGCAGATCACGCGCCAGCCATCGCGGAGCAATGCTTCGCAAAGATGCGAACCGAGGAATCCCGCACCGCCGGCGACAAGCACTGCCTTTGCCCTTTGCGCGTTTCTTTTTTGTCGCATCGTCGTTTTCTCCTGTATGCCGGTCATGCTGCGCTTCCGATGTCGAAATCGAGGGCCGCCGCCCTTGGCTGTGTCAACGCCGTCACGAATTCGCGCGCTCTGGCCGCACCGGTGTGGGATGCGAGGACGCGTTCGCGGGCCCGGCGGGCCATGGCGAGGCGTGTGCGCTCGGACTCGCCGAAGAGGATTTCGATGACATCGTCCGTTTCCCCGGCGTTGTGAATCGCCGATGCGGGAAAGAAGCTGTCGAGCCCTGGCCAGCGATCGCTGATGATGGGCGTGCCGCAAGCAGCCGCTTCGAACAGGCGCACACTGGGTGACCATCCGGCAGCGATCATGGAACTGCGTGTGACGTTCAGCGTGTAACGCTGACGGCTGTAGAACGCGGCATGATCGGCCGGCGGCAAATGTTCGATGCGTTCGACATTGTCCGGCCAGGTGATGTCGGATGGGTATTGCGAGCCGGCTACGACGAAACGGCGGTCCGGCATACGCCGTGCTGGTTCGAGCAGCAGCGCGTTCAGCGTTGCCTGCCGGTCGGCACTGTAGGTGCCGAGATAGCCGAGATCCCAGCGGATCGGATCGCCGGTCCGGTGGTGCCGTTCCGGGTCGACCGAGCAGTAGAGCGGTTCGGCGCGGCGCGCGCCGAACTCCTCCACCAGACGGCCAAGCATCGGCCCGCCGGTGAACGAGAAGTAGACATCAAAATACGGAATCTGCCGCCAGCTCAGGTAATCGCAATCATCGGCTGAAAGCTGCGCCACGGTTACCGGCGTGTCGATGTCGTAGAAGCAGAAGCGCCCTTTGCAAAATGAAGCGACGATGTCGATGACCACGCGCCCTTCCGGCACGAAGGAGCCCATGACGACAATGTCGGCCTGCTCCAGGCACCGGGCGTAGTCGCTTTGCAACTCCGCAGTGGTTTCGTAGTAGCGCAAGGCGCAGAAATCCGGATCTCGCAGATCGCGGTGGTTGGCGTACCACGGCACGTCTCGCTCCAGAAAGGTCACGCGGTGGCCGAGTTCGTGCAGACCTTTCAGCAGGCCTCGAAACGTCGTGGCGTGGCCGTTTCCCCAGGACGAGGACAGCGACAGGCCGAGAAAGACGATGTCCAATTGCTTGGTCATTCCGCTGCCTCCACGGTCCCCTGCTCGAAATGACGTTTGAAGACGGCATCGGCCACGTCCGCCCGCAGCGCGTAGGTATGGTCGGCCAGCACGCGGCAAAGTGCGGCCTGGCCGATTGCCTTCGCCCGACTGGAGGTCAGCGAGCGCATGATCTCGGCGACATCGCCGCCGTCCCGTGCCACCAGGATCTCCTCGTCTGGTTTCAGGAACAGTTCCACGCCCAGCCATGCGTCGGTGATGAGGCAGGCACCGGCGCCGGCCGCCTCGAAGACACGCGTGGCCGGTGAAAAACCGTTTACGGCCATGCTGTCGCGACTGATGTTCAGCACGGCCTTGGGAGTGACGTTGAAGGCATTATGATCGCGGGTGCCAACGTGACCGAGCCAGCCGACATTGGCGGGAAGCGGCTTGTCCCCCCAGCCCGATCCGCCGAGCAGAAAGCGCTGTTTCGGCAGCTGGCTTGCGGGATCGAGGAAGAATGCTTCGACACGCGCCTCACGATCCGGCAGCCGGTTGCCGAGGAACGCCAGATCGCAAGCGAAACGCGCATTGCTGGCGACCGGGTGATGCGTTTGGGGATCGAGCGCATTGTAAATCGGCACGCATTCGTTCGCCCCCATGGCACGGTAGGCCCAGACGACGGGGTCGCCGCCGCCATAGGTC